>NZ_KB899409.1 GCF_000378205.1 Sediminispirochaeta bajacaliforniensis DSM 16054
GCCCAATCAGAGAAAAGAGGGAAAGGAAGAAGTACCGACGCGTTAGCTCAAAGGATCAGAATGATCTTATCTTTCTTATCAGAAAGGAGGTGATCCAGCCGCACCTTCCGGTACGGCTACCTTGTTACGACTTCACCCCCCTTACTAGGCATACCTTCGGCACCGTCCTCCGTTACCGGTTAGACTAGCGACTTCGGGTACCCCCAACTCGGGTGGTGTGACGGGCGGTGTGTACAAGGCCCGGGAACGTATTCACCGCGCCATGCTGATGCGCGATTACTAGCGATTCCACCTTCATGGAGTCGGGTTTCAGACTCCAATCTGTACTGAGAACGGCTTTTTGCGATTTGCTTGACCTCGCGGTCTCGCGACGCTCTGTACCGTTCATTGTAGCACGTGTGTAGCCCAGGACATAAGGGCCATGATGACTTGACGTCGTCCCCACCTTCCTCCGGTTTGTCACCGGCAGTTCCATCTGAGTCCCCAACTTAATGATGGCAACAGATAGCAGGGGTTGCGCTCGTTGCGGGACTTAACCCAACACTTCACAGCACGAGCTGACGACAGCCATGCAGCACCTGTATAGCGGCCCCGAAGGGAAGCGGTATCTCTACCACCGTCCACCATATGTCAAGCCCTGGTAAGGTTTCTCGCGTATCATCGAATTAAACCACATGCTCCACCGCTTGTGCGGGCCCCCGTCAATTCCTTTGAGTTTCACCCTTGCGAGCATACTCCCCAGGCGGTGCACTTATCGCGTTTGCTTCGGCACCGACCCCAACGGGCCGACACCCAGTGCACATCGTTTACGGCGTGGACTACCAGGGTATCTAATCCTGTTCGCTCCCCACGCTTTCGCGCCTCAGCGTCAGTCTATGGCCAGAAGCTCGCCTTCGCCACCGGTGTTCTTCCTAATATCTACAGATTTCACCCCTACACTAGGAATTCCAGCTTCCCCTCCTAAACTCTAGTACAGCAGTTTCAAGCGCGTTTCTCCAGTTGAGCTGGAGCCTTTCACACCTGACTTGCCATACCGCCTACGCGCCCTTTACGCCCAATAATTCCGAACAACGCTCGCCCCTTACGTGTTACCGCGGCTGCTGGCACGTAATTAGCCGGGGCTTTTTCCTCGGTTAACGTCATCACCCATCCATTTCCTGATAGGCTTATTCCTCTCCAAGAAAAGAACTTTACAACCTTTCGGCCTTCTTCGTTCACGCGGCGTCGCTCCGTCAGGCTTTCGCCCATTGCGGAAGATTCTTAGCTGCTGCCTCCCGTAGGAGTCTGGGCCGTGTCTCAGTCCCAGTGTGGCCGTTCACCCTCTCAGGCCGGCTATCCATCGTCGCCTTGGTAGGCCTTTACCCCACCAACTAACATAATGGACCGCAGACTCCTCTTAGGTCGACGCCTAAGCGCCTTTCCTCTATCACTCTTATGAATAAAAGAGCTTATGCGGTATTACCCCATGTTTCCATGGGCTATCCCCCATCCCAAGACAGATTATCTACGTGTTACTCACCCGTTCGCCGGTCTCAAAAGTCCGAAGACTTTCTACCCCTCGACTTGCATGCTTAAAACGCGCCGCCAGCGTTCGTTCTGAGCCAGGATCAAACTCTCCATTATAGTATGTTCAACATCCGAAGATGTTGAGTTCTTACTTATAAAAAGTCCTTATCCCAACCCGTTTTCGCTCGCGTCGGATACTTTTCTTCCCTTCCCTATTTCCTCTGACAAAGATCCTTTCTCACTCACAAAAGCTCCTCACCTTCATGAGCGTGACGCCAGTTGTACCAAATCCCCTCAACCTTGTCAAGCAGATTCAGACGCTTTTTGCGGTTTATTTTCAACCGGCTCTTACCAACCGAACCACGGTCAAACCGTTGCTCAATCAGTGAAGCGTATTATATCAACAGAACATCTTGTGTCAACCAAATTTGCAAAACTTACGATAAAAAAACGCTTACTCATCCATTGGTGCATGCTCTTCGCCTTCTGCGGCATCAAGATGCTGTAAAGCTTCCCGCTTCTCGGCCAGCCGAGTCGATACATCTTCAAGCTCTGCAAGTATATCCCGTAGCTCTGTGGTGCGCGAAGATACAGAACCGCGCCCCTCCTCTACAAGAAGATGAAATACAGAAGAACCAAGACTGCTGACAAGATCGTCATGTCGAGCCTGAAGCTGCCGAATTTCCAATGAAAGGACACTATAATCACCGATATCCCTGGCCCGTTCTTTGGCCCGATCAAAGAGCCGCCTGGAAGAATCCACTCCGCTTTTCAGCCCTTTTTCAACCCTTTTCTTCCAATCCTTCATATATAAAAGGTAAGAAGATATCATGGCAAAATCAAGAGACAAACCATGCCACTCTTGTGTATACTGGGTTTTAATGGATGAATCGCACACACCCTTTTATCGTCGCTGCATCAATTGCGGAGCATGGATCGAAGAGGGTTCACGTATTGCCGATAGATTTTGCAGCATCGAATGCTCACTTCGCTACAAGCGTTGCGGGAACTGCGGAGCTTATTATCACGCCGCAGGCGACAAGGGTGAGACGGTATGTCCGGTGTGCGGATATCGTCAGGAACAGAACGAAGAGGGAGGAACATAGTATGAGACTCATTTTTCTCGGCCCTCCGGGAGCCGGTAAGGGAACCATAGCGGTAAAAGTGAAAGAGGCGTATCAGATTCCCCACATATCAACCGGCGACCTTTTTCGAGAGGCCATTGCCAATCAGACTCCTCTAGGAAAAAAGGTCAAGGCTATTCTCGACAGCGGAGAGTTGGTGCCTGATGAGGTGACGGTGGAGATGGTAAAGGAACGCTTATCTCGTTCGGATGTAAAGGGTGGATTTATCCTCGACGGATTTCCCAGAACAACGGGACAGGCGGATGCACTCAAGGCCTTTGCATCCGTGGACATGGTGATCAACTTTGTGCTGAGTGAAGAGAAGATTGTCGAACGCCTTTCCGGCAGGCGAATAGCAAAAAAATCCGGCAGGGTGTATCACGTAAAGTATAATCCTCCGGCAAAAGAAGGAATCTGCGACGAAAGCGGAGAGCCCTTGATCCAGCGCCCGGACGATAAACCGGAAGCAATCAAAAACCGACTACGGGTCTATGCGAAGCAGACGGCACCGCTTATCGATTACTACCAAAAAGAGGGAAGTCTCGTCGATATCGATGCAGCCCCCTCCCCCGAAGAGGTGTTCGAATTGGTACGAACGGCCCTTTCGAAGCTCTCATAGCAGGGATCAGGGAGAGGCTCCTTTTTTCGAGGCATCCAGAACCTGCCGGATTGCATCCGGATCGAGGAGGTCCGGCTCGGAAAGGAGCTTCTCTATTGCAGCATCATCCGTGAATCCGGCATCAAGGGCGAGGCGAAGCTCTTCAAGCCCTTCCTGATAACGTTCCAGATCGACGAGAAGTATACGGGCAAAATCAAATGTAGCTTCAGCCGTAAGTGTGCCGGCATCGGATAGTTCCTGATAATACGTGACGGCCTCTTCAGGCCTTCCCTGATCGGCAAGAAGAGTAGCGAGCCGTAGTTTGAGAGCCAATTCATCGTCTTGTTTTTCGGCCTCTTCGGAAGGTCTCGTGCCCGAAGAAGCGGCCCCTGCCCCGCCCTCCGGCTCACCCTTTGTCTTCAGGGCTTTTGTAAGCCAGATAAGCTCATCCCCCGGCATAAAGGCCCCGGAAGCAAGATCGGCAAGCCTGAGGTAAAGCTTACGCTTGCCAAATCCGGCAACCGTTTCATCCTTCCATTCGTCGGCCGACGGCCTGAGGATATCGAAGGCTTCACGATAAGCTCCCCGGCGTTCAAGGAGCAGAGAAAGGTTGAGTGCAGCAGGGCCATAGCGCTCATGTTTTTCAAGAAGCTCCCGATAGAGGCGCTCCGATTCATCATCCCGACCTTCCAACATGCAGCCATAGGCAAACAGTTCAGAGACAAGCACATTCTCAGGGTAACGTCGATGAAGGTCTTCTGCCTGACGACTGCCATATCGAATATCGCCAGCTAAAAAAGCGAGGCGTGATGATTCATACTGATAGCGCAGGGAACCAGGTTCAAGCTCAAGAGCCGCTCGAAAGGCGTCAAAGGCCTCTGCATAGCGGCCATCCTCTTCAAGCAGCATCCCGCGTCCGGACTCGCTTTCCGCCAGTCGACGAGATAGAACGGCATCGCTCATACAGCCGGAAAAAAGCAAGAGAAACAGGGCACAAGAAATAAACAGCCGCCGTCTCATACGACCGTCAGCCAAGCACTGTTTCCTCAATTTCCTGCACCTGGGAACGATAAAGACTGGCGATATTCGCTCCGTAATCGGCAATAAGCTGGATAATATTCCGGGGTCGGTCATCCTCATCAATGCCGTTGATCCGGTCTCCGGCATCCCCCAGACCGGGAAGAATATAGGCATCCTCATTGAGAACGGGATCCATCCAGAGCGTATAAACCTCGACATTATCAAGGGCCCGAACAATGCGAAGTGCTCCCTTAAGAGCCGATATTACATTGATACACTTGATAGATCGGGGCTGCACCCCTTGGCTGAGAATATATTTCACGATGGTAACAAAACTGCCGCCGGTGGCATTCATGGGATCGGCAAACACGAGATCCTTTCCCTGAAGCTCCTCCAGGGAAAAATAGGAACGCTCCAGATCGAGAATATACTCCATGTTGTACTCTTTCTTTGCATCGTCACGTTTAATCTTAAAAAGGGCAAAAGGGGTAACATAATTGGTCGAACTATATTCCTGGATCTCCTTGCTGACGATCATCGAAGGAAGCAAGGCGCCGCGAAGCATAACGCACATGACCGTGTTTTCAATGGCTTCATCGACATCGGGAATTTTGTGAACGGCAAAGTTCTGTACAGGAAGAACGACAGGAGTTTCGGCAATGAGATAATTTTTTTTCGGACTATGAGACTCAACAAACGAGAGATTAAAGAGCATCTCATAGGCACGCTGAATATAGTAAACAAACTCATCATGAGGGGTATCTACCGTTCGGAGCTTGGCAATCAGACGAGAGGCCTCACCATGCACCTCATCGGGAGTGTCGAAACAATAGACATGGACATGATCCTCCCCCTGGACAATATCCTGCATCTTTTTTCCCATTCGGTCGTAGACATCGATAAGGCGTTGCTTTGCATCACTGAGACGGCGCTCATTAGCGGCCTTGTTCAGAACCTCGAAAATTTGCTGAGCCTCATGATAGAGACGATCCATCTCCGATAATTGCTGTTTATCACTGTCCGTGAGATATCCATCCAAATCTGTCGCTTTTAGGACAATCTTACTCATTCTTCTTCTCCTGCTATGTATGCAGCACCACTCTACCCCATCTCCGGGACACCGTCAATTCTCGCTTTTTTCCGCTTTTTTTGCCGACAGATTGACTTTTCGAAATTGGGAGATATACTAATGAAGGAAAAGAATATAAAGGAGTTTTAGTGCATGAAAAAGCGAATTTTTGTGGTCGGCCTACTTCTCTTGTTTACGACAAGTGCAAGTGTTTTCTCCCTCGGAATCGGTGCGGCCTTCGGACTAAACGGAATCGGAGATGAAAACACCGGCGGCAATATCATGCTCAGCGCAAAACTTGACCAGCTTCCTATGGTGCTCGGGCTTTCATATAATCTTGACGATCCTTTTTCCTTTGGTCTTTATGGTGATTGGCAGATGGTTCGGCAGCCCCTCGTTAATTTTGTAAATATTTATGCAGGTCCCGGTTTCTTCTTCAGCTATACCGATGTTTCCGATGATGCGGTCCAGCTCGGACTCAGAATCCCCGTGGCTCTTTACATCTTTCCCGTTGATTTTCTCGAGCTGTTCCTCGAGGTAGCTCCTGCTTTTAGCTTTGTTCCAGAAATCGATCTCGGCTTCCAGTCGGCGCTTGGTTTTCGTTTCTGGTTCAACTGATACTAAAACTATTATTGCATCCGTTCCGGCCGTCCGCGTTTAGCCTGCGGGCGGTCTTTTTATTTCCTTTGCCTTTTCCGCCGCCATTCTCTACAATAGTGCTATGAGCGATGAATTCGATCTTTTCGACGATCTTGAAGAAGAGGCAGAGACACCTTACCTGCTCTTTTCCGTGGGGAAAAGACTCTTTGCAGTCGAAGCCCTCCAAACTCGAGAGATGGTTAAGCTTCCTGAGACCGTTCCGGTCCCGGAACAGGCGCCGTGGGTACGAGGTATCATGAGCTTGCGGGAAAAAACATATCGGGTCATAGATTTCAGGAAACGGATTGGCATGAAGGGAAGCCGAGAAGAAATCAGTGATCTGGCAGAAGAGCTTGATAAGCGAGAGGCAGAACATAAGCAGTGGCTCAAAGCACTTGAAGAGTCTCTTGCCAATGGGTCAGAGTTTACAGGTGAAGAGAATCCGCACCAATGCGGCTTCGGCCGTTGGTACGACCACTACAAATCCGACAACGTGAACGTAACAATCGAATTAAAGAAGTTCGAAGCACCCCATCAGCTTATTCACGAAACGGCACATCAGGTTTTATCGCTAAAACAAAAAGGCAAAAAAGAAGAAGCAATTACGTTGATCAGACAGCGAAGGGAAGGCGAACTTGCAAAGATGATTGAGCTTTTCGAGAGTCTAAAGGCAACGCTTTTTTCAACCTTGAGAGAAATCGCAATCATCATCGATTCAGAGACTCATCCAAGTGCGATTTGCGTAGATACGGTAGTCTCAGTGGAACCCCTGGAAAAAGCGGCTTCGGCAGAATTTGTCTTTGCCCAAGACAAGGCCTCTTCCCTGAGCAGAAATGCGGTGATAGGCAAAAGGCTCGGCGGAGAAGAACTGGTGCTCATCCTTGATCCCGAATGGATTCTCAACGAAACGGAAAATAGTGACCGGACCTTCCAATAGGAAAATCCGGCCACGCATGCCGAAAATACTACACCCGTTCGATCCGTGCCACGACTCGCGCTTCCGGATCGGGGCATGCGACAAGCGCAACGCCGTCCTGTTCCCAGCGCAAACTTCCGCCGGCGGCAAATGACATACAGGTTGGGAAAGCGACAAAAAAGAGTTCCGGACAAAAACCATCGCTGTTCTCCAATTTCATGCAGCCATGGTCCCTTATGATGAACGAGTCGCCTTTTTTCAGGCCCGCCGAACAGTGGCCAAAGATCGATTCAACCGTCACTTGTACCGAATGCCTCATGCGGCCACAACCCCCTTTCTCTTTGATGTACGAAAAAGATACACAGCAATGAATAAACACACTGCAAGACTGATGACATTTACCAGAATGAGGTGGCTTAATAAGCCGAGACCACCCACTAATAAAAGCAGCTGGGCAATCCGATCAAGTTTCATAAAAAGGAAACGACTGAAACCGGCAGAGAGAAACAGCACGCCGAAAAAGGCGGAGCCCACAGAAAGAACGATCGAAAGCGGAGTGCCTATTGCCATAAGGGCGGGGTTGTATACAAAGGCAAAGGGAACAAGGAAGGCCACAATGGCCAGTCGACAGGCGGTCAAAGCCGTTTTATTATGATCCGCACCGGCAATCCCTGCAGCTCCATAGGCAGCAAGGGCAACAGGAGGCGTCAGCGCGGACGCGATACCGTAGTAATAGACGAAAAAGTGTGCTGGTAGTACCGCAACCCCCATATCAAGCAGTGCAGGTACCGTCAGGGCCGATACAATGACATAAACGGCAGCTGCAGTCATTCCCATGCCGAGAACGATGGAACTCACCATGGTCAGCAACAATACGACAAAGAGACTGTTTCGCGAAACAGCAAGAATCATCGAGCTGAATTTGATCCCGAGTCCCGTCCCGGTAATGACACCGACTACTATTCCGGCAACGGCGCAGGCAACGGAGACCATGACGGTGTTTTTCGCCCCCTCTTCCATTGCCGCCAGAATATCCCAGATGCCCATGCGGGTCTCTTTCCGAATAAAGCTCAAAAGAACCATGGCAACGATTCCGACACTGGCGGCAAGCATCGGGCTATAGCCCATAATCAGCATGGCAGCCAAAATGATAATCGGCAGGAGATAATACCAGCCTTTTTTCAGGACCTCTCTTTTGGACGGAATATCTTCATCACGCATAGGCCCAAGACCGAGCCGTTTAGCCTCAAAATGGACCATTGCCAACACAGCAGAAAAATAAAGGAAGGCAGGGAAGATTCCCACCAGCATGATCTTTGAATAGGGTGTATTGGTAAACTCCGCGATAAGAAATGCAACACTTGCCATAATCGGTGGAGTGATCATACCGCCATTGCTTGCAGCCGCCTCTATCGCAGCCGCGAAATGAGGCTTGTACCCCACACGTTTCATAAGGGGAATGGTGATACTACCGGTAGCGACGGCATTTCCCACACCGCTTCCGTTGATTGTAGCCATCATGGCACTGGCAACCACGGCAGCCTTTGCAGGCCCTCCCCACATCTTCCCTGTCAAACCGAATGCAAGATCAATAAAGAAATTTCCCGCACCACTTTTATTGAGGAAGGCAGCAAAAAGAATAAACATGATGACATATTCTGCAGCAACCTTTATCGGAATACCCAATATGCCTTTCGTTTGGTTGTAAATAAAATCGACAAAGCGGCTTATACTCATTCCCCGGTGATAAAGCGACGAAGGGAAAAGAAAACCGAAAAAGGCATAAAAAAGAAAACAGGCGGCGATGATCGTCACTGCCCATCCCAGCTTTCTTTTGCTTGCCATCAACGTCACCAAAACCAGCAAAATGCCGATAACGATATCGCCGTGGTTCGGTCTGCCCATTCTCAGAATAATGTGTTCATAATCGAGAAATGAATACAACGCAATCGCGGCCACGAGGATAAGGAAAAGAACAGAAATCACTTTTTTTATCTTTCCCGCCTGAGGCATATTCAGGTCGGTCAAGAACGCAATCATTAAGATACAAACAAGATGTATCATTCGGTGAAGCCAGCTTTCGAGTAGACCCGTAAAGCCGGTATAAAGGCTAAAGCCGCTCAGGGCCAAGGCAAAAAGACAAAGCAGAACCTCTCCCACCCTTATCTTTCGGATTCCACCCGAGCGGAGTTTCTCGACTATCGTATCGCCAGAACTTAGCTCTTCAGTCATAGTTGTGTCCTTCTAAACAGCAATTCCGGTCCGCCTCAACAACGAACCGGAATCACAGGTTTTTACTGGATGAGTCCGATTTCTTTGTAATATCGTCTGGCTCCGGGATGAAGGATACTCTGATCAATCCCCAAGAGAGCATCATCTCCGATCTCGACACCTTCAATCTGATTAAGCTTGTCCTTATTTTCAAGGATCGCCTTTGTCAGCTGATATACAAGCTCCTCAGGAAGATCATTGTTGGCAAAAAAGACGGAAGTATGGCCGATGGTCAAAGCGTCGCTATCCTGCCCTCTGTAGGTTCCAGCCTTGATCGTGCCTTTGAAATAACCGAGATTTTCTGCAAGAAACTGGTCCAGCTGTTCCTTACTCAGGCCTATGATCCGTGCCTTATTGGTGGCATCAATCTCCATGACGTTGGAATTCGGCACGGCCCCTTTGAAAGCGGCCATATCCGCATGACCGTCTTTGAGCAGGCTTGGAGCCTCCCCCCAACTGACGAAGCTTACCGATCCACCATTCGCCTTGATTGAATCGTAGGAAAAACCGTAGAGATTGCAAACCGCTCCGGTCAAGGCTTCAATCCCCCATCCCTTTGGCCCCGGAAGAATCCGCTTGTCACCAAGCTGACCGAATTCGGTAATACCACTATCTGCAAGAACGGTAAACTGAACATAGTCGACGGCAAAGTTCATGATAGCCGAAATATTATCTATTCCGTCTTCGGCAAATACCCCTTTTGCATCAAGGGCATCTATAACATTCGGGAGACTGGCCATACCGACATCCAGGTCACGACCTTCATTCGTGAGCCGAACATTACTGATTGCGCCTCCTTCAATAACCGAAACGGAGACATCGGGCATTTCCGTTTTCAGGATTTCGCTGATCTGGGCAGCCAACAGATACCACGAACCGCCTGCGCCTCCGGCCCCTATGATGATATTCCTTCGTTCACCATCTTTCTGTCCAGAGGCAAAAAGAGGAAAGCTTACAAGTAGTGCACACAGTACAATACCCACCAAAATCTTGTTTTTTCTGGATTTCATATCCTTAACTCCTTTTAGTTGTTGTTTTCTTGGTCCGCTAAAACATGTATTTGCTCATTTGCACCTCCCCTGCACCGACCAATGATTTTCCGGCGGCAATAAGCAGAGTCCAGTAGGCAAGACGCCGGCCCAGAGATAGCAGCGAATTTTCCGCCTCTTCATCAAAAGAAAGGACATCCTTTCCCTTATCACCACTCCAAACCATCGCCCCGGAATAAAAGCCCGGCTCTCCGCCGACATAAACAATTCCACGTGTCAAGCAGGCATGAACAATATTACTGATCGTAAGCTCCTGCCCGCCGTTGCGTCTTCCTCCCACGGCAATGGCGGTAGCAAGCTTGTTTCGGAGCTTACCTCCGTCCCGATCATGCAACGCCCGCATACGGCTAAAAAATGCCGACAGCTGCGGAGTCATATTCATCGCATATACAGGAGAAGCAAAGATAAAAGAATCTGCTTCAAGCAAAGATTCATATAACGGCGTCATGTCATCCTCTATGACACAACGACCTCCGTTTCGCTTGCAAGCGTTGCAGTGATTGCAGGGGGCTATCTTTTTTCCTTTAAAAGAGACAAGTTCAACATTCAAATCATCGGGGGAAAATGTCCGCGCCCCTTCCAGGGCAACCTGCAGGCTCTCATACGTTGCAGCCTTTCTGGGACTCCCGACTATCCCTAAAATCTTCTTCTGCATAACAAAAACCCTTATGATCAGTTTTGATTATAATACAATAGGTCTGATGAGCTGTCAACCTGACCTTAACAAAAGGTAGTGTTCTGAAAATTGGTGATACATAGCGTATAATCACCAGGATTCGGAACACTATAAGGGCTCAAAAAAAGGCCGTCCGGTAAAAACCGGACGGCCTTTAAGGCATCTCCTGGGGGAGTTGAACCCCCGTTGCCGGGATGAAAACCCGGTGTCCTAACCACTAGACGAAGGAGACACGATGTAGAGTGGATAATATCCACCGAAAAACCTTCTGTCAAGATGGCTCAAGCATATCACAAGAACCTTCTTTTCTGAGCCGCACAGGGTTCGAACCTGTGACCCACGCCTTAAAAGGGCGTTGCTCTACCTACTGAGCTAGCGGCCCAATTGCTTGTGCGGTGGCACTATACCAGTGGTCAAAAAAAATGTCAACCTGCTTTCGGTTTTTAATAACGAAACTCAAAGCCCAGCTGCAGATTATACACAGGGCTCATTCCAGGCTCGGTCGATCGCTCGGTTCCAAACATCGAGGCATTTAAGGTAAACCACTTAAGGTTGACGCCTATTCCGGCAGCAGGCAGCCCTTCGGAAAACCCAAGGCGAACCGCAAGGATCCGAAGCATGGTCAATTCCGCCCCCAAGCTTACGTGAAGAACAGGGTTGACAGCCAACGTCGGATACAACCAAAAATCCAGCAGATCAGCATAATCAAGATAGAAATTTACTGTGCTTATAAAGAGATTTTTTTCCGATAGATCGAGAAGATAGCGTGTACCTATGTTCAAAGTAAAGGGGACCACCCCATACTCCTGCGAGAGCTCCGCATCACCATCAAGGAAGGCCTGGAGGCTTGCGTAGTTTTTTTTACTTGTCGGTGTATACACATCCTTTCCCGTAAGGCCGACGAACAAACGATCTTGCCAACTATAGAGCAGCCCAAGATCCATGCCGATTAGGTTGATAAAAGCAAATGGCTCGTCGTCGGTAAACTGTGAGGGATCAAAATCCTGAATATCGACAGCGGTGACCTCCGCCTCCAGCTCGCCACGAAAGCCCCCCTTGAGCAGGACACCTCCGTCGAGCCTGTGCCCCTCCGGCATTATATTAATGGGAAAGGAGTAGCCTCCTACAAGAAGCAGGTCCTGCCGAACCCTGGCGGTCGCAGCCAACGGAGTATAACTGGACAAAAGCACATCCGAGGTCCCGATAATACCGAGCCCAAGGCCGTTTCCGACATAGCCGAAAGAAAGAGGCCCGCTGAGCCCGAGGCCTGCGTAGATACCTGTCAAAAGATCACCGATCGAGGTAAGATCGGTATCCCCGCCGATAATAGCATCGGCGATGGAAAAAATGGGCCCTTTCAGTCCAAGGGTAATCTCACCCCATGAAACCTCTTCACCACTTTCAAAAAATCCGGCGGGATTTGTATAGATGGTGGTAAAACCGTCGGCATAGGCGGCATGGAGGCCTCCCATCCCCGTCAAACGGGAAGAGAGACCGACCATCGGATCCTCGTAATAATCGGAGGCATAAAGCAACGACGAAACGGGAAAAACCAAAAGGTAAGAAATCATCATGCGTAGAAAAATTTTCCGCATTACGTCGTCTCCTTACATTTAGGGATTAAGCATATCGAGCAGAGAGTCGATATCGTCGATATCCATGGATGCCTGACTAAGAAAGTAGGCGGCATTTTCCGCATCACTTTGAGAGGCGCTGTAGGAGGATGGGGTGGAAGGCAATGTATCAATAGTATCAATAACGTCCTCCAAGTCGCTCTGAGTACCTCCTCCGGTAATAGCCTCAGAAAGAACAAGCGATGCGGCGGCCAACAGGTAATCGGTATCGGAGATATCCGCACCTCCCGCTTCGGCAGCGGCAAGGCTCGTTCCTGCAGCCTGGAGGTAGGTTTGGTCGAGACTGCCAAGGATATCACCGGCATCGATATCTGCCTCATCGATACCGGCATCAAGTTCATCAACGATGTTTTCTACCGCTTCGTTAAGGCCCGAAGCTCCAAGAGCAACCTGGCTTGCAAGAAGCTGGACATCGGGATCACTGTTGTCCGCTATGGCGTCGTAGGCCTTTTGAAGGGTCTCTGCATCGCCGCTGGAAAGAGCCATCTGGGCATATGCAACCTGCTGATCATCCGACAGCTTGGACGGATCCCGGGCAGCCCAGGAAAGGGGACTGTACGTGAACATTTGTTCGCAACCGGCCAGCAACAGGGCAAGAGCCACAATATAAAGCAATGTCCATAAACGGCGATTCATACAAGCCTCCATGACTTCGTATCAGAAACGAATGGCAGCCTCCACGGAGAAGCCTTCGTTCGGCCGCGACCCCGCATAATTACCCATTTCTCTTGTAAAATAGGCGAGATTGACATCGAGAAACAGCAACTTCATACCAAACCCTGCGGTAAAGTAGCCCTGGTTGATTCCGCCCCTCAGTTTCAGGAATCTCAGCACCTTGACCTCGGTACCGGCATGGACTTTGGTCCAGCCGCTGGGGTCTGATTCCTGGTAATAGGTATTGCGATACTCCATATGAAAGGTCGGATCAAGCAGCCAGGCAAGAGAGCCAAAATTGGGATGATACGACAGACCGTAGGCAATGGTCATGGGAATGGTAAAGGTATCGCCGTCAACCGACGAAGCCCCGGAATCATCGAAGGTAAGAATCGCGGAAAAGTCTCCTGAGTCGTCCAGGGAATAATCCATCTTTGTACCGCCGATATCCCTGACCGAAACGCCAAGATTAAAGGGGCCCAGCTCGGCTATAATGCCGGCATCCACTGCAAGCCCACTTCCGTAATAGACGGGAAAGCTAACATCCTCATCGCCGTTGGCAGCATCGAAGAAATCGACGATCGCAACATCCTGGGCCTCCGCCCTGAGCATGTAGCGAAGATCACCCCCGATATAGAGGGTGGAAAAGCCGATCTCTATGGGGACCGCGTATCCTGCGATCGCCGCCCAGGTGTAGGACGCATCGATCTCCGTTGCCATGGCATAGTCGCCGCGGCCGTAGAAATCGAATCCGCCGACAAGACCCAGTCCAAGGCCCTTCCCCACGATACCGATGCCCGTTGAGACGTTGCCGCCGATGCCGTTGCCAGTAATGAGATCACTGAGAAGAGAAATACCGTCTTCGGGTTTATCCCCCACAAGCTCACCAAGATTGTCGAGATCCCCGTCAGAAGGAACAAAATAAGGGGTCACCGATGCCGAGAGAAGGGTAAACGAGCCGCCCTTTCGAGCAAAGCCTGCAGGGTTGGTAAAAAGCGCGTTATAACCGTGGGCCACAGCCGTAAACGAGCCGCCCTGGCCCAAAACCTCCGCGGTAACAGGAGAAAAGACGGGACTGTCGAAATCATGAGCAAACAGGGAGGCTGAAAAAGCCGCCAAAACGGCACATATTAATACTAGTCGTTTCATTCACGTACCTCCTTAGAACGTAGTATCGTATCCCGCCCAGGAGAGGATGTTGAAAAGGCTACCTGCATCATCCAACTGGTCGAAGGGGTCGTCATCATCGGAAAACTGAACACTCGGATCCGTCGGATCCTGCACGAGGGTCCAAAGATCCTCTATTCCGGCATCACTGTCACCACTTCCCAGAGTATCGACTGCAGTACTCACCACGATGGCGACGATGGCCATCTGGGCGATTCCACCTGCGTCCCCGTCGCTGAGGCCGATATCACCGGGATCATCGGTATCGGACAAACCACTGCCAAGGGCATTGAAGGCATCCGCAGCGGCAAGCAAATCATTGATTGCCTCGGTAAATGCCGTTTTGTCGTTCTTCAGATCGCTGGGAACAAAGGTGGCGATCAGGTCCTCGGGATCGGGATCAGAGTCGTCAGCGGTCAGCTCACTGATGATGTCCGGAAGGCTGTTGACAAGCTCCTTGGCGTCGTCGTTGCTTTCGATCATCACCTTGCCGGCCGCAGCAGCAGCCGCCTGTTTTTTGGGAGTATCCGCATCCGCAGTGCCGCCGTCTGTTGCATAGTCAAGTAAATTGTCATAGGCCGTCTGGGCTTCGGACGAACTCAGGGACTCGGAGATCTCACCGTCGAAAAGATCCTCACTATAGGACATGACGTTGGAATCGGTGATGGTCACATCGGCATCGAAATCCGGGCCTTTCTCAAGCCCTGCATCCATAAAAAGATTACCACTGCAGCTGCCGAGCAAGATGAGCGACAAGGCAACGATAAAAAACGGGAGCCTTTTTTCCATAGGTTCCTCCTTGTATTTGGCAGTTACCATTCATATTTCATTTATATACTTTACATAGTTTACATGAGCTTTTGTAACGAAGTGTAACACCTGGAATTCCAAAAAACAATACCAAAATGACAAAAAAAGCTTTTTAGAGTTATTTGATTTCCTGAATAAATGTTGCCCTCAACGATTCCGAATCAGGCTCATAGTCGAGAAGTACACGACAGAGATCGCCCCGTTTTTCGGATGGAGGAATGGCATTGCAGGGAAGGTGAAGATAGCGGTCGGTCAGCACCAGGGCCTGTCCATTCTCGGGCAGCCGCTCGATGACGGCCTCTTCACTGGTTCCTGCCCGTCTTGCAAGAAAAGATGTGTGAAGCCGGGAAGAAAGTCGGCCGATTTCCACCATTCTCTCGGCGGCAATTCGCTCAGGCACCCTCCCCCGGGCCGTATAGAGGGGTGTTCCCGGACGAGGGCTAAAGGGAAAGGCGTGGATGTGGGCGAATCCGCAGCGTTCGACAAGAGAAAGGGTTGCCTCAAAGTCGACATCCCGCTCTCCGGGAAGACCGACGATGATGTCGGCAGCAAGGAAGGGATCTTCCTTGGCTTTTCGAAGCAGCGATACGGCGCGCAGAACATCGTCTGCGGTGTAGTGCCTTCCCACGGAAGCAAGAACGGCATCGGATCCGCTTTGAACGGGAAGATGAAAGTGGGAGCGTACCCTGGGAGAAGACGCGGCCGAGACAAGCTTCCGGTCAACGGCATCGGGTTCGATACTGGAGAGACGGATGCGATAAGCACGGGAATCGGATGCCATGAGGGCAAGAAGATCGGCAAAGCGGAGATCTCCCTCCTGCCAGGCAGTAAGATTAACACCGGTCAGTACAATTTCGCCGAAGCCTTCGTCTGCAAGGGCTGCTGCACGCCGCATGACCTCGGAAGCAGATAGCGAAACCGAGGGCCCCCGGGCGAGGCGCACCCGACAATAGGTACATGCATTGTCGCAGCCATCCTGGATTTTGAGAAAGCCCCTGCTCCGTCCCGATTTTTCGTTTCCGGAGATCTCAAAACGAAAGCGATCGGAGGCCGAAGGATCGCCGGCGAATGCCGCAGCACTTTTTTCCCGGGCAAAGCTTCGCACCGCATCCAGGAGGGTATAGCCGCCGGCGGCACCTTCGAGGAATTCGGGAAGATCAAGGATCGAGGCCTTCGCAGAGAGGGGTAACACAACCACATTCTCGCCGAGGGCGGCAACCTGGTCGGGATCCATTTGGGCATAGCAGCCGGTGACGAGAACCACCGACAGGGGATTGTTTCTGGCAAAGGAGCGTATCATTCTCCGGGCCTTCTGTTCGGCCTTACTGGTGACGGTACAGCTATTCACCACAAAGACTTCGGCCTTTCCTTTTGCGGAAGGAGGGACCAAAGAAAAACCCCGGCGTCCGAAGGCGGTCGCCAGGGCCTCACTCTCACTCTGATTGAGTTTACAGCCGAGGGTAAAGAAAGAGACCCGCATCAACCCCTCAACTTTGTTTCCACCCGCTCTTTTCCACGGACAGCGTCGGAAAGTCGTGAGTTTAACTCGAGGGCCTTGTTGTATGCGGCAAGCGCATACCGGTAGTCCTCGGCCATCTCCCGTGCATAGCCAAGCCGTGCCCACCATCTCGCCACCGAATCGGTGTGATATACCGCAGTGGTAAGGGCGATATCGGCATGGTTGTATTCACCCATCCGTATAAAAATCTCCCCCATAAGATAATAAACGGAATCGATCCGCATACCTGTGGGAGCAATCGTCGCATATTCTTCGAACCATTTCAAAGCGTCGAGGTTGTTTCCCTTGTAGTAATACCCCTCGCCCATCACCTCGACCATGCGGGCATCGTAGCGGCTGACCTGCATTCCCTTTCTGGCCCACTCGAGGGCCTCGTCGTACTTACCGCCTCGAAGAAGACTCCAGCAGAGTACCGAATAGGAATCCATGTTTTCCGGTGTCGCTTCAAGTTCCTGTTTACAAACCTCAACCGCCTGGTCATAGTTACCGGCACGATAGAGCTTTAGTGCATCGGGACGTTCCTGAGCCGAGGAAAACGTCACAGACGCAGCCATCAAGAGCGGAATAAAGAGTAATCGTATCCCTCTTTTGCTTATCATTACCACCCTACTCCTTCGCTTCGGAGCGTTCCGGCGGAGCCTCCATACGGCAGATCCCGTTGAAACGGCAACCGCTTTCCATGATAACGTCCGGTGCGGTGATATCACCATCCACCATGGCTGTGGAAAAAAGCTCAACCTTGGTGTGGGCAAACACATCACCCTTTACATAGCCTTTGACAGAGACGATATTGGCCTCTACCCGGGCCTCTACATAAGCCTTCTCATCAATATAGAGATCTCCGGTAGCTGCGATCTCGCCCTTCAGACGACCCTTGATCATGAGGCTGTCCGGAAAGCTTAAGGTACCGGAAAAATCAATATCCTCAGCAAGAATAGTTACAATATCATTTTCATCGATGTCTCTGATATAGACGTCGGACATCAGCATACTCCTCGAAATAATACACCTATCCTATAGGCGGCCCTGCGGGGCTGTCAAGGGCGATCCGGTGGTAAATCGGCCTGAGCGAAAAGCGTCATGATCTGCTCGAGAGCACTGGTCAACTCCATTCGCATGCCATGAGTGTAGGGGTTGTAACGTTGCAGATCAATAAAAAGCTGCAGCGGGTCGTTGCAGGTCTGTTCACGCACCTGCAAAAGTCTTTTATAGCCGCTGGTCGCTATCTCGCTTTCATGAAGATCCAATTCGCCAAGTATTCTCCCGACAACATGGGTAATACCTTGGGTATAGGCCGCTTCCTTGTCATGCCGATCGGCAGTGATTTCAATAACACGAAGTCCCATCTTCGAAAAGTGATGCCTCCAAAAATCGACTTTTCCCTCATCGTCGCGGCCGGGGCAAAGAACCACGGGAAGGCCGTCCATTCCTTCAGATGCGGAGTCTGGGCCGAACATAGGATGGGAACCTGCGAAAGTACAGCCTCGAGGCAGGAGGCGTTCCATAGTCCGCAAAGGTTCGACTTTCACGGAACAGGTATCGAAGACAAGGGTATGTTTTCCGATTTTGGCAGCCGTATGCGATAAGACCTCTTCAAAAGAGCTTATGGCAACGCAATAAAAAAGGGTATTACAGGAAAGCACCTCAGCTTCCGACCCCGAAACGACACCTTCGGGAAGAGCACGTTTACTTCTGTTGTATCCAATGACCTTCAAGCCGCTTGCGGCAAGGCTTTTCGCCCAAAAAGAACCGAAGCGACCCAGGCCATATATGCCTACGGTGTGTTCTACCATACCAGGCATACTACCCAGTTGAATCGCATCGCACAAGCATCAGAAGGAAAAACCAAGAAGGAAAACAGACTGTTCACCTCGTTGTATCTTTGGTATGATAATGGTCGTATCAGAAGATCAATCATTGCAAGGAGCAAAAATAATATGACGTTTGCCGAAAAGATGAAGGGAAAAGCAAAGAGCATGAAAAAAAGCCTGGTTCTCCCCGAGGGGACCGAGCTAAGGACTCTTAAGGCGGCGGGAGAGATTCTCAAACAGGGCATTGCTTCCGCAGTAACGGTATTGGGGAAGGAAGCAGAGGTAACAAAAGCGGCACAACATGCAGGAGCCGATCTCTCCGGGGTCACTATTCTCGATCCATCGAGTTCTTCCTATTTTGATGATTTTTCCGCAGAACTTTTTCAACTGCGCAAACATAAAGGCATGACTGAAGAAGAGGCGAAAAAGCAGATCCTTTTGCCGCTGAACTGGGGCGCAATGATGGTCCGCAAAGGAAAGGCGGATGCCATGGTTGCAGGTGCGGAAAACTCCACAGGGAATGTACTACGATCGGCCTTTACCATCATAAAAACAAAGCCGGGAGTCACATATGCCAGCAGCTGTTTCGTCATGTCGATGCAGGATAAGAGCTGGGGCGTCGATGGTAATCTGATTTTTGCCGACTGCGCGACAATTCCTGATCCCAGTGCCGAACAGCTGGCGGAGATTGCCATTGCCAGTAGTGAAAGTTGTCGAACATTCCTGGATGCCGAACCGGTGGTGGCATTGCTGAGTTTTTCGACCAAGGGTTCGGCAGAACATCCCAACGTCGACAAGGTCCGAGAAGCGCTGAAGATTGTTAAAGAAAAACGCCCCGATCTGAACATCGATGGTGAATTACAGGCGGACGCAGCATTGGTTCAGTCGGTTGCAGAGAAAAAGGCCCCGGGATCCAAGGTCGGAGGAAAAGCCAATGTCCTGGTTTTTCCCGATCTCCAGGCGGGAAATATCGGTTACAAACTGGTACAACGTTTGGCAGGAGCCGAAGCATTCGGTCCCGCACTTCAGGGCTTTGCGAAGCCGGTTAGCGATCTCTCAAGGGGATGCAGTGTGGAGGATATTGTCACCACCAGTGCTATTACCCTGGCTCAGGCAAAATAAGAGAGGAGGCCGGCGAACAAAGACTCGTTCACAATCCGGGCTTCACTGCTCGGGATCTTGGTTCGCCATTATTTGATATCTTTAGGTGTATGCTTACGGCCCGCCTTCGGGCGGCGTAAGCAATGACGTCATTGCCCAATAGAGAGTTTAGACGGGATAACTACACAATGAAAAAATCTTTTTCCAAAAGACAGCGACAGATCATCGAAGTTACCATGAACCTGATTCAAGAGCAGGGTCTGGTTGCCGCAACAACACGAAATATTGCTGCAAAACTCCAGATCAAAGAGCCGAGTCTCTACCGACACTTTGCCAATAAAAAGGCAATTTTCGAAGGAATGTGCGACGTAGTGGAAGAATATTATCATGACTTTGAAAATCAAATCGATACAATTCAGGGATCGCCTCTGGATATCATCGGAAGCGCCTTTATCCTCCGAAGTAAGGTATTCAGCGAGCATCCTCATTTGGGCTTTCTGATTACAAACAGCGAACTGGTTTTCCAAGCCTATGGGGATCTAAGAAAACGCGTTGGGGAACTCAGAAAAAACGATTACACGGGAATCATAAAAGCAATAGGAGAGGGGCAGAGCCAGGGAATCATCCGAAAAGATCTGGCGACGGAGAATATTGCGGCCATGATAGGCGGTTCGTTTATCATCGCCTACCGCAACACAATCGACTACACTACCTCTCCTTTGAAGCGCTACAAGTCGGTATGGCAAGACCTACGAATAACGCTTGTTGCCTAGGCGGCGTTACGAAAACTAATGCATGTTTTCATTAAACGTTTTCATTAATGCAATAAAAAAGGGGCCCACACAACAGCCCCTTTTTTGTTATGCCCTAATAACAGCTAAAGATTGAGCTTCTGAAGAGCAGCCTTTGCCTCTCTTCGCACGGACCCTTCCCAAAATTCCGAAACGGTCACCATGGTAAGAGCTTCAAATCCGGCAGAACTGCCGGTCGATCCCAAGGCCTGGATGGTTGCCTTGGCAATCCGAAGAGAATCGCTCGCCCCATATTGCCGTCGCTCGGTTTGGTAACTGAGAAAAGAAGCAAGGGCCTTAGCAACCTCATCATCCTGAAAGCCGCCCATCGCATCGAGAAGCGTAAGCATCGTATCTTCTTCGAAGATTCTATTGGTCTGATATCCGATGAGCATCGATTCCATAGGCTCGGCCGCAGCAGGGTCCTTCGTCTGAAGTGTTCCGATGGCACGGAGTGCCGACAGCCTGAGGCTCTTGAGCTCCCGCTTCTCTATTCCGTCCTTTGCCGTATAGCGAAGCCCTTCCTGCAGCGCAAAAGTCGCCAGCGAAGCCTTCGCCTCATCAGGAGCCTGAGAAGCAAGGCCGGCATCAAGGGCAGCCGTTTTTACCGAATACCGTTCGTTATTTTCCATGATGGAATGCAGCTGCTGTGTGGGGTCCTCCACAATGACCGCCAACGCCTGCTTTGCACGTTCCTTCACACCGCTGAGGGATGAATACCAGCCCATGGATGCAAAGAAGATAGGCTCGTATCCCTCTTCTGCCTTCAGACGCTCCAAGGCGAGTACAAGTGCATAGGCAAAGACCTCATTCGCCCGCTGATTCTCAAGTTCATCATAATTAAAATTGAGGTTGCGCAGCATGGTTGCCATCTGCCCGGCATACTGACGTGCACCCATCTTGCCAAGCGCAATAACCGCTTCCCCTTTGAGAAAAGGATCATCGACGGCCTCAACAACCTCCCAGGTGTAGGTTGCGGCTTGGGATGCCTTAAGGCGGCCGAGCTCTTTTACAATCATCTTGATTAGCTCATAGGCTTGCGTCTCTTCCGTGGCCGATCTTTGATTGCTGAGGTTTCTAACCTGCTCATCCAGGGCCGAAGTGAGAACAGGAATCATGTCTCGATCGTGCTGTTCCACGATGCTTTGCATGATTGCCAACTTATGGTCGACCGTCGATGCTCGTCCGTACAGACGTCCCCACACCGCGGTAACTTCGTTCGCACTCAGCGGCAAGACGGCCGACAGAACAAACAAAACAGCTAATCCTCGAAAAACTTTGACGTTCATTCCTACTTTACTCCTCTCCTACTGTCCTGGTTACGCTTCTTGCAATGTATGTTTTCGTGATCCGCTCCAAGACATTATCGGATGCATCCAGATAGGTAATCTCAACAGGCATCCCCTCTTCGTTGTTCCGATAAAGGGTTTTCCGGATTACGGTGCCGTTTTTTCTGTGTTCGATCTCCTCTACCAAAAGAGCATTTTCATATCGGTAGCTCGTATATGATTCAAGCTTTTTATCCTTGTCATACTGAGAACGTTTTACAAGAAGGCCATTTTCATATTCACTTTCGAACAGCTCTTCAAGACCGCCTGCAGGATTGTAATTCTCGGTGCTGCTGAGTCTGCCGCCTTCATAGTGAAAGAGTGTATAGGCAAGCAGTGCACCGCTGCCGTTGTAGACCTCCCACCGTGTTTTTCTTCCTTCCGCATCGTAATCCCAGTGGAGACGAGTCTGCAACTCGTCATTTTGATCAAAGAGCCGGTCCTCAACAAGGAGAGAGTTGTCATACGCATAACGGTGAGTTGAAGTCACTTCCCCCGCACCATTTTCGGTTCGTTCAGAGAGCAGCAACCCCTCTTTCCATTCATAGATTGTACGTTCCTGAAGCTTCTGCTCCGCATCATAGAGCAGGGACTCAAGCTTATTAGTTGTCGTTTCATCGTACCTGTTTACCCGCCGTTCATCGGCCACCCCATCGGCAAACCACGATTGTTCCTCGCTTGCCAAGTAGACCGTTTCGGTAACAACGGCAGGTTTCTGCGCTTTCTCTTCTTTTATTGGCTCCGGTTGTGAAACGTCAGCCTCAGGAGCGGTTGCACATGCTGCAAACACCATGACAAACATTATGGCTGCCGAACCAAAAACAAGCTGCCGAATTGATCTTCTTTTCATTCCTACGTCCCTCCGCGTAAACTTAGAATTACCTTTCTCAATCACAGTATATTCGAAGCGAATTTACCGGTCAAATGGCTACAGGCCTTGGCAACCATTTCGACACTCACCTCCTCCCCTCTTTGCCCTAAACCGATACCAGCCTCCTCCGCCGCATTGAGAATAGCATTTTTCCCCAACCTTGCGGCAAGAATTCCGCCGGAAAGTGAATTTCTGACGGTTTTTCTTCTATTTGCAAAAAGATCCTTGGCAAACGTCGAAGCCAAACCAGCCGATAAACCGGAAAAACGATGATGAGGAACCATCTCGATAATGGCTGAGGTGACCTCGGGAACGGGAAAGAATGATCCGGGTTTTATTACGCCAGCGATACGAACATCCCATGAAAAGGCACAGATCATGGAAAAAGCGCCGTAACGTTTACTTCCGGGGGAAGCAGACATTCTTTCGGCTACCTCTTTTTGAATGGTAAAAACCATTTTTCTCGGTTTTGCCTCCGCTTCGATAAGATCACCGATAAACGAGGCGGCACAGTTGTAGGGAAGATTACCGAAGATGAGAGAAGGAGGACCCAAACGCTTATAGGCCGGCTGCCAATTTTTCATGACATCCCCCTCTACTAATTCGAAACCGTCTACCATGGAGAAACGTTCTCGAAGAAAGGAGATGAAGCCTCGGTCAATCTCAAACACCGTTATAGTGCGACACAGCCCCAGAATCATATGGGTCATGGCACCGAGACCAGGCCCTATTTCCCATACATGATCATTCTTCGAAAGTTCAAGAAGCTTTACGATTTTTGAACGAACCCCCGGCGCAACGAGGAAATTCTGTCCGAAGCGTTTCTGCATGCTCAATCCCCGGACTTCCAGGAAAGCGGCAAGAGACGCGGGCGAATCGTAATCGAAAGGGTATTCCACCATTATTAAAAAGATAGCGTAGCGACAGTGTGATGGTCAACAGAAGTGTGGCAAAGATCGCGGCAGTGTTGGGATCTTTGGGAAACACTGCAGGAAGCGAGGCACACAATTGTGCAAGTGAGAGCACAAAAGCCGCAAGGTGGTCTGAGAACACCGAACAGCATGCCAGAAGTGCGGAAAGCTTGGTAATGTGTAAGAAAAGCTGAACCAGGCCGCTCCAAATAAGAAGAAGAACAGGAAGGGAAAGGAGCACAGAAGCCGCAAGAGAGGCAGGACGCAGCTCCCCAAAGTAGAAAAAGAGGAGCGGAGCAGAGGCAAGAATCGCCGCTATAGAGGCGGCAAGAAGAGAAGAAAGGGCCGAAGGCAGCAAAAGGCCCCTCAGAATGTTATCGATAGGAGCAGCAAGGGTGAGGATTCCAAAAAGCGCAAGGTAGGAGAGTTGAAAAGAAAGTTCTGCCGGGCTTAAGGGGAAAATGACAATCTGCATAAGAAAGGTAAGCGTGAGGGCACGAAACGAAGAGCTTTTGCTCCAGAAGATTGTTCCCGCAAGGATAAAAAAGAAGAGGGCCCGCACAAGGGATGGGCGTAAGCCAACAAGAAACAGATAGAACGGCAAGAAGAGAAGCAACAGAACTTTCGCGTATCGCCTTCCCACAATGGGCCTGAGGAGAGAAAAGACCAAGGACGCAAGAATCCCGATGTGCATACCCGATAGGGCAAGGATATGGCTTGCCCCGGCCCTGCGGAAAAGCGTAAAGACAGGGCTCGAGGGATCACTTTTTCGCCCCAGAAGCAGGGCCTCCAAAAGGAGAGAGGCCCTCGGCGAGTCTGAAAAAAGCCTCGAAGCCGACCGGAAAAATGTATATCGTATACGCCTGCCGAGGCCGCAGTGGCGCGTCAAACGTAGCGTTGAAGATCGGGCAAGGGGCCGGTCTGTCTCATCGAAGGAGAGATCGAGGGATATCTCACATCCTGTCAAGGCCTGCCTGGCCATATCGCGGCAGTCCGGCACAAAAAGAGTACAGATGCCCCTCCCCGAGGCGATCGTACCGTCCCTGCCCCGCACAGAATCGATATGAAATTGAAGGAGGGCACCATCGGAAGCGGTAAGAACGGGGTCCCGGTAAAGGTATCCCTCAACCGATCGAAGCCGTGTCGGATCAATCCCCCAAGAAGGCATCAAGGATGTTCGGGTACGTACAGAGAGAAGTGCGGCCCCCGACCCCAAAAAAAGGAAAAGAAAAACCCTTCCTATCCGGTATGCCTTATCGGAGGCAAAAGAACGTAGAACAACGGAAAAAGCGGCACACAAAAAGGGAAAGAGAAGAAAAAAGGGCCGGAAAACATGAGATACGAGGAGGAACAGGACGGCCGAAGCGATTGCAGCAAGATCGCAAAGGAATTCCCATGACTCGTTCCGTCCTCTTCTTCGTACTATGGCTTCAGTTTTTGAGATTATCGAGCGCCTCCCGGGCGGCCCGCTTCACGGGAGGTGCATAATCAAGGTAACCG
The DNA here is from genome assembly GCF_000378205.1 of Sediminispirochaeta bajacaliforniensis DSM 16054. Lineage (NCBI taxonomy): Bacteria > Pseudomonadati > Spirochaetota > Spirochaetia > Spirochaetales > Spirochaetaceae > Sediminispirochaeta > Sediminispirochaeta bajacaliforniensis. Next base: position 24,966 of record NZ_KB899409.1, read on the forward strand.
GTATAGAGAAGGTAGTCGAAGGCGACACGGTCTCCAAGGGCCCCAAGATTATTTACCACCGCAAGAGCCACCTGGGTATCTACAGGCTGCCCATTTTCAACATATGCATTCATCACTTCTAAATACAGCGATAAACGCACAGCTGCTTCATGGGTACCCATGGCACCGAGGCCTGCGATAGCCTCGAGTAAGCTTGAGGTACTGGTTTCCCCCCGATCGACCTCGACGGTTGTTTGGTCAAAATGGTCGATCACCAACTCGGTCGCTTCGGCCCAGCGATATTCGGTCAAAGCCCGAACCGCTTCATATCGAAGTTCCCGAAGTACAGGTTTCTCTTCTTCGGCTACAACCCGGGAATCGAGGCCATATGAAAGCGCCTTCATGGCTATTGTAGCCTTCTGCTCGACACTCAACGCCTCCCGGGAGTCCGCGCGTTTGAGAGCTTCTAACTTTTCCACCGGCGGATTTTGTTCGATAACTCGGGAGATGTTGGCAACATAGTCGCCTCCGAGCTGTTCAAGAGCCCCATCGGCTTTATAGGTAATCTCGTCCGAGTATTTCAAATAGGAAGCACTAAATAGGAGTCCGTAGGAATTTTCATTACCGATTTTACCGAGAGTAACGACACACTCCGCGAGAACCTGACGATCGACATTGCCGCCGGACCGCATAGCGTTGTTCTGAGACGCCATCCAGGTATTGAGTTTACTTATCAGCTCCGGATTATCCCCGGCTACAGACCCAAGGGCGCTCATAACCGCAATCTGAATACGGACAGAACTGCTCTGTTCGAAAAGCCTCCAGATAATATCGGCTGCAGGGGTGTATTCATGCATACCGATAAGATTGACAGCCAACACGGCAAGCTCCTGGGCTGCGGTATCATCCCGGAGGGTTCGGATATTATCAAGAATAAACTCAATGGCCTGTCGATAGAGGGGACCCATTTCGGGGCCGTTCATCTCAGAGGCATCCTGAAGCACCTGAATTTTCGTCGAAAGGCTTCCTCGTGCAAAACTCTTTTGAAAGGCAAGCAGCATGGGATCTTCCTCGGAAGCATCCTGAGCCGAAACGACGGAAAGCGATGTCACAAGCAAAACCGCGAAAATGAGTGTAAAAAGCCGGTAGAAACCTGTTGTCCGATTCATGTTGAGATGCCTCCTCACGATAACGCTGTCGCCCGCCGGGCTGTAGTTTGTTGTTTGGAATCCATATCCCTTTCTCCAAAAAGATTATACACGAAAACAAGGACCCTGTTGCGTGCCGGAGGAGATAGCGGGAGTGCCTGAATATGGAGCAAAGACTGATTTGTCTTCGTATTATAGTTCACCCCCCTGACCGTACCGTTCATGACGATGGTTCGATCTGCCAGGGAGAACTGAATCTTGACATTCATGCCGACCTTTCCCTTCCCGCCTATACGAACGGCCGCCCCGTCTTCGGAGAGATCCTCAAGCCTGGCCCGGAGCCCTTTTCTGGCCTCGGCAACCTCATCGGCATGATCAAGAGAGGAGAGAGGGTAAATCCATGCGGGCTTACGGACTTCGACTCGAACGGAATTCCTTTTCTGACTCCTGATAAGGCTGTCGGAATGGGAGATGTGGAGAATCGGATACTGTTTTTCGGAATAGTCTTCGAGAACCCTTGATTCAAAGGTATATCCGGCATCATCGACCCGCCAAAAATAGACCTGAATAAGCTGCCCCTTCCATAGAAAACCGGGAGCGAGCTTTGGCCCCTCGGGATACGAGACGGCAAGATAGCGGCGAAGGTTTTCCACCACCTGGGAATCAAAGGTACCGGCACCAGGTAAAGATATCTTTATTCGCTGCCGCTGCATGATCTTCCTGCTGGATTTTAGACCTAGTTTATATTTGGGAAGATTGAGTTCTACCTGACGCCGAAAATTGAAAAGTTTCAGAAGAAACTGAGAAGCATTGAAATCATCCATGAGATTCTGCGAACGGAATTTCGTAACCACACCTCGAATGGATCGATCGAGTTGACCAATCGACCAGAAAAGGCTTGTGGGATTTTTGAGACGAGCCTCAACTGCGATTCTGCGGAGCAGATTCACCTCACGAAAACTAAAACCGGCCTCTTTCCCCTTCACGTAAAAATGTATCCAGGGGAAACTTCCTCCGCCCGCCCTTCGTATAAGAGCGATGAGAAGAAAAATAAGACCACATACTACCGCTAAAATTGTCCAATTCATCAAAATTCCTTTTCTCAGGCTTCACTATAAACAGCTTCTCATGATACATCATACCATAAGGAGTAACGGATGACAATTTTCCCGGAAGAGAGAAACGAAAAAAGCGGCAACGACCCGAAATCTTTACTCGAACCGATTTTGCTTTTCTTTGTTCTGTTCTTTCCCGGTTACCTCTCCGGCACCGATTCAGGTCAGAAGATAGATTTCGCAAACCTCGGCTTCCTCTTTCGCTATGCGGCAGTGGCACTCCCCCAGATTCTGCTTCTCCTTTTCATGATTTCAAAAAAGGGGCCGGGTTGGCCCGAACGATACGGTATTACAAGGATCAAACGGCGGGATATTCCGGGGGCCCTGCTCCTGCTTCCCCTCCTCCTGGCAATCTCTTTTTTGATCGCTCTCCTCTTTCCTTTCGGCTTGCAGGAGAGCTGGGGTATGGAAAAACGAACGCTGCTTTTGCCGGCGATCGTCGCAATGGTTATCACGGGTTATCGGGAAGAGCTTTTTTTTCGAGCCTACCTGCTCAGAGAGCTGAGCACATTCCTTGGCGGTGAGGAACAGCGGCCGGGCTGGCGGGAGGTTACGACCTCTTCGCTGCTCTTTGCAGCAGGCCACCTCTACCAAGGATGGGGAGGAGCGCTTACGACCCTGCTGATCGCAATGGTTCTCGGCTTCCGCTACTCACGAAAAAAGAGCCTCCACGAGGTCGCAATCGCCCATTCACTCTACAACAGCGTCGCCCTGATCATGATCTCTTTTGGCTCTTATTAAAGAACCGAAGCCTCTTGCCTATCCCTTCGCTTTATAGTAATTTTCATATATGAAAAAGCATATAAGTTCTTTGTATCCCATGCTTCTTTTGTCGGTTTTTGCTCTTACCCCCGGACTTTTCGCTCAAGAAAGCGGTGACGAGAGTTATTCCATGTCAAAGGGGCAAGCCGCCCTTTATCAACTCGGTTTTGATATCCCCAGGGGCAGCCTGGCCGCACCGCCCTTTTCCCTGACGACCATCGACGGCGAGACGGCAAGCCTTTCGGCAGCAAAGGGAAAGCTGCTGCTCCTCAATCTTTGGGCGACATGGTGTCCCCCCTGTCGCCAGGAGATGCCCTCCATGCAAAAAATCTATGAGCGTTTTGCCGGAAAAAACTTTGAAATGTACGCCGTCGCAGCCCCTACTCCCCCGAGGGAAACCCTCGAACTGATTACAGCACATGTTGCCGATAACGGATTCACCTTCCCCGTTCCCATCGACAGCGAATACCAGGTCAATTCAATATACGGAACGGGGAGCATTCCCACTACCTGGATCATCGATGAAAAGGGAAACATCATCGCCAGGCTGGTAGGTGCAACCGATTGGTCATCACCTGAGATCATCGGGGCTCTTGAGATGCTCATTCCATAGGAAAGGAGGCGGCGGTGTACCGACTAAGAAGAGTTCCGGCCCTGTTGTTGTTCCTGCTTGTCGTGCTGCTTCCCCTTGCCGCCGCCAAGCCCCGAATCGTCGATGTGGGGGTCTTTGGGCAGAGAGATTCGCAGCGCATCACCCTCTCGCTGGAGATTCCCGAAGGGTATCATCAAAGCTTCAACGAAGATTTCTTCTTTTTTGAACTGGTCGATCCAGCGGGGGCGGATCTCGGTAGGATCGATTATCCGAAGGGGACCGATACCGAAACAGGACCTGCCTACTACGGAACGATATCCCTAAGCGCTCCACTGCCCCCCGAAAAATTCCGGTCCACTTCTGCACAGACGGGAAAAATCAGGCTCCATTATCAGCTTTGTGACGAGGCCGGCACCTGTTTCCTGCCCGGCACCGTCGAAGCATCCTTTTCCATACCTGCACCCGACACGGGCTCTTTTTCAAGCAGCATCGGAGGGTTCAAGGGAGAGAAGGGCATCTGGCTCATGCTCGCCTTCGCCTTGCTCGGTGGGATTCTCCTCAACATAATGCCCTGCGTCTTTCCCATTCTCTCGATCAGGGCCCTCAACCTTGTCAAACAGAGCAGTAATGACAAGAAGCTGTTGCGTTTCGGCTCCCTGCTCTACGGTGCCGGAGTCCTGGCCTCGTTTTTGCTCCTCGCTCTGGTGGTCATCATCCTGAAACAGTCGGGAGAACTAGTCGGCTGGGGCTTTCAGTTTCAGAATCCGGCTTTTGTGCTGGCTCTCAGCGCTATTCTTCTGGTATTTGCCCTCAGCTTATTCGACCTCTACCTCTTTCAGCCGCCGATATTCGGGTCGAAACTGGCCGCCGCCGGATCGAGGGGACTTGTCGGTTCCTTTGTAAACGGGCTCGTTGCCGTAATCCTTGCAACCCCCTGCACCGCACCATTTCTTGGCAGCGCTCTGGGCTTTGCCTTTAGCCAGCCGCCGCTTTTAATCATCTTCTTTTTTCTCACCATTGGGATAGGCTTTGCCCTCCCATTTGTTTTGCTCGGTTTCATTCCCCGGATCATCCATCGGATACCGAAACCGGGGGCATGGATGGAGCTCTTCAAAGAAACGATGGGTCTGGTACTGATTGCCACCGCTCTCTACTTCTTTGCTATCTTCGGACGTCAGACAGGAGCGCAGGCAATGATCGGGGCCCTTGCCTTTCTCCTTTCCCTTGCATCGGCAGCCTGGCTCTACGGAAAACTTGCAAAACCGACCTCATCGAAACGGCAACGTTGGCTTTCGCTTCTTTTGTTCGTTATACTTTCCTCAGCGGCCGCTACGATCTTCATCGATCCATCCTCCTGGAAGTCCCAGGAAGGAAACGCAAGTGAAACAGCAATGGCGGAGCATGGCGGCGAAGGGGTCGAACGTATTGCCTATTCATCCGAAAGGGTGGAAACGATGATTCGTTCCCGGCAGCCCTTTCTCCTTGTCTTCTCCGCCCAGTGGTGCAGCGTCTGCAAGCTAAACGACCGTCGGATTTTTGCCACCGAACGGGGAAAAGAGCTTTTTCAACGCTACGGTATCCAGATGGTCTACGGAGATTACACCAATGCCGATCCTGTGATAGGCGAAGCGATAAAAGACCTTGGCAGAGCCGGCGTTCCGGTGTATGCTTTTTATCGGCCGGCGGCCGACAAACCTATTCTGCTGCCGGAACTACTTACCTTCGAGAAACTCGAGGAACTTTTCTCGAAGGCAGACCATGAGGCGGAAACCGGAGAAACTCCGACCGCTCAGCCGCTGGGAGATGCCCTTTTTTTCTAATCTCCCGACGGCACCATATGCCAAAAGGAGGTAGAGATGGCCCCCCTTGACACCGTACCGAAACGAATCAGAGAAACTGCACGGAAACACCCCGATATGACGGCCTTACTGGCAAAAGGGAAGGAAGGAGAATTCGAAGCGGCAAGCTTCCGGGAGATGATGGATCTTTGCGCGGCTTTTTCCTGTGCCCTGAACGATATCGGCGTGGAGCGAGGTGCACATGTCGGTATCATCAGCGATAATCGAAGAGAGTGGATCATTGCGGACCTTGCCATGCTTGGCCTCGGTGTGGTTGATGTGCCCAGAGGCTCTGATTCCACCGCCGACGAGATTGCCTATATCCTCGGCCATGCCGAGTGCGAGATTGCTTTTGCGGAAAACGGAGCTCAGGCGGATAAGATTATTGCGAACGCCCATGATCTTCCCCTCTTAAAGCGAATCATCCTCTTCGATGCCGGCCGGAGTCCCTCGAAAAAGCTTCCGACCTCCCTCGAGCTGTCGTCTTTCGATGAAATGATGAAACGGGGAAGCGAACTGCTTCCGCAGAAACAGGATTTCTTCGACAAAGAGATCGATAAGGGTTCGCTCAACGATCTTGCAACCATCATCTATACATCTGGTACCACAGGAGAGCCCAAAGGGGTGATGCTCCCCCATCGCAGTTTTATCTTTCAACTCGATCGTGTGTACGACCACATTCCGATCGTGCCCGGTCAAATTCTTTTAAGTGTTCTTCCGGTTTGGCATAGCTTTGAGCGGGCGGTGGAGTATATCATGCTTGCCCGCGGCGCCGCCATCGCCTATTCGAAACCGATTGGTGCGGTGATGCTTCCGGATATGCAGAAGGTTAAACCTCAGTGGCTTGCCTCGGTACCGAGGATTTGGGAGGGGGTCAGGGCTGCCATCTTCAAAAATATCGCAAAAGAGGGAAAGGCAAAACAGCTTCTGTTTTCCTTCTTTGTTGCCGTAGGAGAACTGCACAGCGCCATGTTTAACATGGTAACCGACAGAAAACCGGACTTTGTCGGTCGACATCGCTGGCTCGACATCCTTCTTGCGATTATCCCCCTGATTCTCCTAACGCCCCTTCAGCTCCTTGGCAGTCTCCTGGTCTTTGGAAAGCTGAAAGCCCGTTTGGGAGGAAAGTTTATTGCCGGTATCTCAGGGGGAGGCGCCCTTCCCCCCTACGTGGATCGCTTCTTTCAGGCCGCCGGTATTCTGTTGCTGGAGGGCTACGGACTGACGGAAACAGGCCCAGTACTTGCGGTACGCAAGCAGAAGCATCCGGTACATGGAACAGTAGGGCCGCTTTTAGCCGACATCGAACACCGTGTGGTCAACAGGGAGGGAGTTGTGCTTCCACCGGGCAGAAAGGGGGTCCTCTACGTAAAAAGTCCCCAGGTGATGGACGGTTACTATAAACGAGAGGAGGCCACCGAAGCGGTGCTTCACGATGGTTGGCTCAACACAGGCGATATCACGCTCTTTACCCGTCAGGGTGAGTTCAAGATTCTTGGACGGGCAAAAGAGACCATCGTCCTGCTTGGTGGTGAAAACATCGAACCGGTTCCGATCGAGGAGCACCTCTGTGCCAGCGACGCAATCGCACAAGCCATGGTTGTCGGCCAGGATAAGAAATTTCTCGCCGCGCTCATTGTCCCGGAGATGGAAAAGCTGCAACACTATGCCCAGGAAAAGGGGATCAGCTATATTCAGGCGGAAGAATTACTGACGAACCCCGAAATTCAGGAGTACGTCCACGACAGGATACAGGAACAGGTGAACCCCAAAAACGGTTTTAAACACTTCGAACGCATCTACCGATTCACGCTCCTGCCGAAGCCCTTCGAGGTAGGAAAGGAGCTGACTCACACCCTGAAGATCAGGAGAAGCGTGGTCTACAAGCTTTACCGACATGAAATCGATTCCCTCTTCAGATAGCGTTCGTCTCTTTTCGGCAGATGCCGATGCACGCTTTTTAGCCCGCCCCAACCGCTTTACGGTTGAGGCGGAGCTGCGGGAGAGAGGTGCGGACAGCAAGGTGGCGGTTCACTGTGCAAACCCCGGCAGGCTCAAGGAGCTTCTTTATCCCGGTGCCCAACTCATCCTCGAAAGGGCAAAGGGAGGGGCGAAACGAAAGACCAAATGGAGTCTGGCCGCCGTCCGGTTCCAGGGAAAGATCATCCCGTTAATCAGCGCCAGGGCTAACCTGGCGGTGCGGAGCCTCTGCCTTCCGAGGCTCTTTCCCCGCGCCCTTTCCATTGAAGCGGAAAAAACCCTTCCTCAGCAGCCGGGCAGCCGTTTCGACTTTCTCGTGAAAACGGAACAGGCCCTCTATCCTATCGAGGTCAAGGCCTGCACCCTCTTAAAACCCTTTAAACAGGCAAGCTTTCCCGATGCGCCGACGCAACGGGGAAGGCGGCATGTGGAAGAGTTGACGGCCCTCGCCGCTTGCAGGGATGGGACGGGGAAGGAATATCGGCCTAAGGTGATTATCGCAGTCTTCCATGCCGATGCCGAAACATTCTCTCCAAATGCAGAAACCGACCCCGATTTCGCCAAAGCCCTCTGCCGTGCCAGGAATCTGATCGATATAAGAATACCGCTTTTCCAGACCGATGAGGAGGGGATAGCCAGAGTGATACGGGAAACCATTCCATTTGTCCCCGCCCCGAATCACAGCCGGTAATAGAGAAAGGTCAATAAGCCCAAGGCTCCCAAAAGTATGATGGTAATAAGAAGATAAAACCAGGCAGGAAGCGAACGGGGAGACGAGCCCTGCGAAACCTGCTCAAGCGAAGACTCTCTACCTTTTTGGGACGGGGCAAGATAGCCGCAGGATGGGCAGCCCTTTACAAAGAGAGAGGAAGGCCCTGCATAACCGCAGCGGGGACACTGGACCCCATAGAAACGACTGCCGCAGGATGGGCAGCGGCTGCTTCCCGCATCCACCTCGGCTCCACAACTTTCACAGTAGAACTTCGCCTTTTTCGTCATTGCTTCACACCTTTTCAATACCAAGGACAGTCAGGTCGTCGTACTGCTCATCCTCTTTCAAAGCGCCGTAGGTGACATAGGTATCGTTTCGGCCGATTTCCTTCCCGCCGAAATAGTGTTCGAATTGCACGAAACAACATTGCAGGAAATCATCGATTTTGATATCGACATTGACAACATCACTCTCGCCTGCCTTCGGATCGGGATTGAGCCTGAAGATTTTTTCAACCGCGACCAGGGCAAGTACGGCATCCTCTATGCCGGAACCGCAGGAGGCAAAATCGAATTCGAGTACCTCGCCGGGAATTGGGTTGTGATACTTCTCCAGTCGGTAACGTCCATTCCGGTAGAAGGTATTGATGATTTCATGGATCCGGGGGATTCCCAACTCCTCGTTATCGTTGCCGACCGGGTGGGTATCATGCAGCTGCCCCTGCTCCAGCCCTGGTTCTTTGCAGGTGACGACTTCGAATCGTTCATTCCGAAACTTTCTCTGTGCCTCTTCAAGACCGTCGGTAAAGAGAAAAAGCTTGTCTCCTGATCTTAGGACATGGGGTACCTTGGAAAAACCGCCTTTCATATCGATCAGATCATTCGGGAAAACCCCTGCCGCAGGCGCGGCGGGAAGGGTCATCATCTCCATGGACTCCTTTTTTCCCTGATAAAGGTGAACCTGATTATCCCCGGCATTGCAGAAAACGGTTTTTCCCGTCGCCCCGTCGATAAGTACGACGATCAAGGCCGCAAACCGTCCCTGGAAGCCCCGCTCCTGCACAAGACTATTAATACTGGCCACCAGCTGATCGATGGCCGGTTCCTGCTTACGGGGAGCGATTCCCTTCGAGGAGGCGACGGATAGAATCCTCTCCTGCGCCCGTTTCCACTCGTTGAGAAAGTTCCTGAAAATCGTCGCAACCTCGACCATGATCAAAGAGGCGGGAACACCCTTTCCCGCTATATCACACTTGATGACGGCGTAAAGATTTCCGGGTAGCTGCATATAGTCGAAGTAATCGCCGGAAACACCCTTTGCCCCCTCATAGTATCCAAAAAAGTTGAGTCCGGGATAGTTGTCCGAGGCCGTGGTTTTTTTATTGCCTCTGGAGTCCTGTTCCAGGGGAATAAACATTTTCTGGACCTCTTTTCCAATGGTGAGGTCCTTTTTCGCACTCTCCGCCTTTACCAGTCCGCGGGTCATCTCATTGATGGTCTCCGCAAGTTGGAAAAGCTCGTCCCGGGTTTTTACAACAATGACATGGTCCTTCAGTTTTTCCTTATCGTCGGTTTCGCTGATGACCTCGACGCCCCGGACTAAGGTTCGAATCGGGATAATGATGATGGCAGCAAGAAGCAGGGAACCCAGAATCCCGAGAAGAACGGCACCGAGGGCAATAACGGCAGTCTGCCGAACCAATCTGTCGCGGCTGGCAATGATTTCACCGCGAATGCGTTCGGTGGTGATACCGAGCCGGACCAGGCCGTGGTAGTAAACTCCCGGACGATTCGAATCCTGATAGACAATGGGTCGATAAAAGGTATATTCGCTGGGTCCGGAAAGGATGGTTTCGGGATCGAAAGTGGGCACAGAAGAGACCTCGCTCCCGATATCTTGCAGCTTTGCCTCTATCTCCTCACTAACCGAAGCTATGGAATCCTGCAGCTCCTGGAGCAGCTGGGCCGTATCCTCGTCCCGCCGCGTGACCAATCTGGTGGCTGCATCTCTGGCCTTTTCCTGCAACTCTGCCAATTCCTGGCTAAGGGCCCCAACCTCGGCCTCCGCTCTGTCATCGATACGATCTCTAAGTTCGTCGATAAAGGGAGAAACACCATCTTTGATCCGGGCAGCCCCGCGCCGAAAGGAGTTCTGCCCTCCTCCGGTATCTTCATCGGTCAATTTTTCGGCAATAGAGGGGTCGTTCGTCGCCCACAGGTAATCGAAATAATCATTATCGGTATCGGGAACCTGCGAACTGCGTACCCCTGTAATGGTGGCATAAAGCGCATCCTCGGCCGCCCGACTCTGTGCCGGAAGTCGACCAAGCTCTATGGTATTCTCCTCGGGAAGATATTTTCCCGCACCCGATGCAAGGCTCTCCACCAAAACCCTGGTACTTTGTAAAAGGCCGTCGGCAAGACTCCTCTGCTGCGTATCAATCATAAAGCGGCCCATCGGCAGGGCGACAAGCAAAACAACAATCAGGACCAGAGATGTAACAAGCAGGGCAAATTTTCTTCTTAACCCCTTTCGCTCTTTAGCCATGGTGATAATCCTCTCTTTTCGTTCTTCATGCGGCAGGCGGCGCTGCTCCAGCAAGGCGACGGCTTCGTTCCGGAGCAGGTTACCCTCCTGGACCAGGCGAAGGATACGCCAGGAAACGAAGAGAAAACTTGCTCCTAAAAGAACCATCACAAGGACAAAGGCTGCGGTTCCCCCCGATAGGGTGGAAAAAGGAAGCCGGATAAGATGCAGAGCGGGACGCTGGAGAATCGTAAAATCTCCAAACTTTACGGTACCGGTGTCGGAGAAGCTTAGCGTTCTTCGGGTAAGGTATAAGCCCCTGGTCGGGTGGATGACCCCGAGGTGATACTCGCCACCGTCGATATCCTCGATCACCGGTCCCTCGATTCGTCGATCCGAAACCACTCGATACGCGGCGCTTTCCGCATCAAAGCTGTAATCGTAGGGCGGTTTTCCGTCTCTATCAAGGAAAACGGTTCCGATATTGCCCCCTACCGAGAAGCCACGACCTACAATCGATATGAGATAGCGGCCCAGGTCATCTTCCCGAAGGGAGATATCCGTAACATAGGTGACCGGAATATACTTATTCAATCTCATCCGAAAGGAAACAGCCTCACCGACATTTCCTACCTGATCCACAGGCGCCACGGTAACGGCCCACAAACCGTTATCGATATTTCGAAAGCTTAGGGAAGGAACCCGCAGCCGGATACTGTCTGAAGGGGTACGGGCAGACAGGGCCCCGGGAGCCCCTGCATAATCGGCAGACGCAAGATACTGAAGTCGGTATGCGTAACCCGCAACATCCGTTTCTGCAGGAGGCTCCCAAGCGATGCTTCCGGTATTGGAAGGAAGGAAACCGTCGCCGTCGAGCTCGGGATCAATAAAGCGAACGGGAGAGGGGGGTGTGGTATCACGAACAGCCTCAATGGTCATGCTTTTCGACCAGTTGCCAGCGTAATCTCTTGCCGCAATATGAAAAAACCAGGGTCCGTCCTCCTTCAAAGAGGCTGAAAAACGACGTTCTTCCCTGCGCAACAACATCAACCTATGGGGTGGATCACCCTCCGGATCTCGGTCGACGGAATAGCTGAAACCGCTAATACCCGAAGAGTCATCGGGAAGGTTCCAGGATACGATGAAACTATCTTGTTTGGTGGGACGCCCCTGCCGGAAATTGAGGGGACGGACTTGGGGAGGTGAAGCGCTTTTATCCGGGGCAAGGAAGGCGATACGCGATCTGTTTGCAAAGCTGTTCTCCCAGAGCAGGGAGAGCTCTCCGGAACGGAACATGGGAACGGGAAAGGCGCTGACACCGTTCATGACGCTCACATCTTCCGCATCCCAGGAAACGCCTCGTTTGAGGGCGAAAAAGATACGGTTATCCCCCTTGCTATCGTCGAACCAGAAGAGGACCCTTTCTCCCGCCGTCTCGGTAATGACCGGATTCCTACAGACGTTGCTGCCCTGGGAAATTCGCTCGGGTACCCCCACCACAGCCCCTTCGGGGCTCAATTCGGCGTAGAAGATCTGGGGAGGGGAGCTTCCCGAGTATCTGCGCTCCCATGCCACAGCAAGCCCCTTCCCATTACCGTACAGGTAGGGGCGTTGATTATCGTAGAGGCTGGGATCGCCATTGTCGGAAATGGATCGATCCTCAAAATCGCTTATCAGCCGAGGCGAACTCCAGCTCGCCCCTCCGTCGCTACTTGATACGAGATAGAGCTGATAAAAACGGCTTTCCTGAGGAGAGGCCTGAAAGGCTACATAATCCTTTCCTCCGTAATGGGCAAGCGAGGGCAAATAGACGTATGCAAGATTGCTTCCTTTTGCAAGGGACGTGAACTCACTCCAATTTCGTCCATCCCGACTCACGGAAAAAGCGGCCCCAAGACTCACCTCACTGGTAAGGGCTTGGAGCCCTTCTGAGATGAGAGGGCTGGTAACGAATAAAAAGAGGGAACCTGTAGAAGATAAAAAGAGGCGGGGAGCAACAACAGTCCCCTCTTCCGATCCGATTCCAGGCTCGGCAACCTTTACAAAGCTTGCTCCGTCGTCACCGGAACGGTAGATCGCGATGGTATTGCCGGAGGTGGCAAGAGCGATAAAGATATGTCCGGCCTTATCGATCACCATCGAAGCAACGGGAACCTTTTCTCCTACGTAGCGAAAGGGTCCGAGCACCCGCTCGTGGCGTTCCCACGTATTCCTGTAGCTCATCAGCGAAATATAGAGATCACGATAACCATCGGAGGGCTCACCATATTCATGCCAGAGAAAGGCAGAAAGTTCGCCATTTGAACTACTTCGGACAAAGGAGGCGTTCGCATCAACCAAAATCTCGGGACGTTCCCAGTAGAATTGCTGAGCCTCTACCTGAAGGGCAGCGAAGAGCACAAGCACCAGGCAAAAGAGCAAAGGGGCTCGGCGGCACATCACAGGCGTGCCTCTATTCGCTTCTGAAGATCGAGGAGTTTCGGATTATTCCTGTTCTTCGTGTTGTTCATCAACTGCTCCACAATAACGCTTGCCTCAAAATAGCGCCCTTCTATGAAGAGATCCTCCGCCTGCTTAAGCTGTTGCTGCGCGATACTGGAAAGAACAACGGTAACAGCCCCGCCGCTTCCGGCTTGTATCCTGTCCTTGAGAACAATGGCATCATTATAATCGGGATTAAGCTTAATCGCCTCGTTCAAATAGGCAAGAGCCACAGGAAATTGCGCCCGTACATCGTTTTCCACAATCTTCTCGGCATCGCCGTAAAGGTCCCTGGCCCTGGCAAGCTTCGCCCGATCAGGAGGAGGTTGCCTGATACCCGTTGCAATTTCCGCATCGTATAGGGCCTTTTCCATTCCGGGGAAATCGGGCCGAATTGCTTCAAGGACCTTGAGTTCCCGATACGCATCTTCCGGCGTCGAATTCAATTGGCGCCTTGCATTGTTGAACCGACTGGAAAAAATAGCATCAAAGTCATCAGGCTCGGTGTACTGCAAGATCTGAAGATAGAGAATACTGGCATCTTTGTTGTTTGGAAAGGGCTCCTTCACGTATTCGATCTTCCGTTCGGCCTCGGAAAATCGCGCAAGCGCTTTATCTCGGTCGCCGGAGGTGAAAAGTCGCTTGCCATCGAGAAAATCCTTGCGGGCGAGATTGAGCATCTGAGTCATTTCGGGATAAAGGGGATCGGCAACCACAAGTTCCACACCACTTGTGGTATCCAGAGCACGCTTGACCCGTTCGAGCCAGCTGTTGACTTCAGGTTCCTCTTCGGTATTGGTTTGCAGCCAGCGCGCCTGGGCCCTTTGAAAGGTCTGCTGGGCCTCGATAAATTTTTCCTGAAAGAAGAGATCCCGCCCCTGGTTGATTAACGCACGTACCTGCCGAACAATCTGCCGATTCTGTGCCGCAATGATCCGGTCTGCAAGATCCGGAATGTCCTTATCGATGCGACTCCTGACCTGCTGATCTTCACGATAGGTAAGACTTTGGGCCAAAGCCGTGCCTGCCTGCTCCAACTTGTCCCTTGCCTGCTCAAAGCTCTCGTCGTCGAGGCGGCTCTCCGCTTCACTGAAGCGAAGCTCTCCCTCGGCAAGGGCAAGATCGGCCTGTCGGTTTAACGCTTCCCCCTCTGTAAGGAGCGTTGTTCCGGTGTTGCGAAGCGAAATGATATCGGCACGCATCGTATCTGTCGAAGAGAGCGATTCTTTAATCGCAGGAGAAGCGACAATCGCATCGCTTTCGGCGGAAAGGGAGGCGGAGATGGAGGCGATATCCCGATCAAGGGCGTCCAGGGTCGGCAGGGTCTCTTCAATGATTTTGATCCCCTGATCAGGGCGCCGCACTACTATGGGGTCGGTCCCCTCGACAATTGTCTCCTGGCTGCCCTCGATAAGAGCCTGTGCTTTTTCAATGCTGTTTTGCCTCTCCGAAAGACGGCTGCTCAGTTGAGCAATGAGAATCGAAGCGCGACGCGAAACCGCCTCAAGTTCCATGGATGAACTCTGGCCGAATGCCTCGTCCACGGCGCTCAAAAACTGCCCGGCAAGGGCCTTGGGGCGGTCCACGGTGATGGGGGCTTCGTACCCATCAAGGGAGGAAGAGAGGCTTTTCACGGGATCGCCAACGGCTTCGATCCTTGTCTGAAGATCGAGGATGCGGTCTCTGCGCAGGGCCAGGGCCTCGGTATCAAGGCTTTCCCATGCTTCGTTTTCGCCTCCCAGCTCAGCCTTCAAAGCAGCAAGTTCCGTAAACTGACCACTGGCGCTTTCCAGAATCCGAGAAAAAAGAAATTGCTCCGTGATCTCCCTACCGCTCTCCGCCAGATTCTCCATGGCAGGAGCGGTCCCTCCGTTTTCAAAAGCAATCAGCTGCTCCACCATCTGTGTATATTCACCTGCAGATCGAAAAAAGCGGGCAGCCACATCCTCTCTTCCTTGATGGTATGCGGCTACCCCCGACTGGTACTCCCTTTCGGCAAGGTCACCGATTCCTTCGAAGAGAGAGGTGTAGGAACCGTCGGAAAAGCGCAGAATGGTTCCGGCAATTCCTTCGGGGGCTTCGGCATCGGCCCTCCCTCTTGCAAGAACCCTCAATGTGGAAAGATAAGGAACATCGTTTTCATCTTCGCTCTGCACCGAGGCTTTGAGTTTTTCGAGCTCCTCAGCAGCGTAGAGGATCCCCCTTCGCTGCTCGTCTACAGCCAGCATAGCCGCTCCGAACGTGTCGATGGTATTGGTAAGATCCACTTTATTTTCCTGCCGAAGAGCTTCCATAACATGATCGTAAAAGGATGATGCCTCGGGACGATCAAGAAGGAAGGCATCGGAAAGATTCTCCAGGCTCTGACGAAGCGTGCGAACGTGCTCAAAAACATCGGCACCGTAATCCTTCTCCAAAAAAAGTTTTTGATGAAGATCGAAACCCGATCGGTAGAGCGCAACGGCCTGATCGTACTCCTTTTTTTCCAGGAGTTGCCATGCCTCCTCGATAATCCGACGGAACTTTCTATCGTTGACGGCAAACACAATCGAAGCACGCATTTGAGCAAAGGCCTGGACTGCAGCCGGATTGGGATCACTGTCGAGAGCCTCCATCTTTGTAATCAAATCATACGCATGATCTTCATCGATCTCACCGCCATCCGGAGGATCCAGAACCTCTATCAACTCGGCATAATAGCGGTTGTACTGGTCACGAATGGCCCTCACCTGCTGGAGGAGTTCTTCAGCCTGATCAAAACGATCAGGATCCTCCTTCATCATCTGGGTAAGGACCAGGATGGCATCGTTGTAGCGCTGCTCGGCCATAAGCTGACGAGCCGTATCGACAGGGTCCTCCCGTTGCCCTCCACCAAAGAGCCAAACCGGCAGCAAAAGGAAAAAGATGAGAAAAATATATGTTTTCAAAGGCCGCGTACGTACTGGCTCCATTTGCTCCGCTACTCTGTTTCTATCCCACTGTATCACATTATCGGCAGGATAATTACTGGATAAACCAGAAGGAAGATAGTATAGTATAAGATGATGAATATTCGGAATAGACCGTTATTTTTACTACTCATTCTGTTTGTACCGGCGATTCTTTTCGCCGATCTTTCGGAATTCTACAGCGGCTATTCCTCCTTTGCCGATTCGGATTTCATCACCGATTCCAACACCGGCCAGAGTGCCTTCACCACCCTTCTTATCCCTTTCGGAGGACTCTATGAGGGGATGGGAACTGCCTTCACCGCCGTTGCCAGCGATGTCGGTTTCCTGGAGGCAAATCCTGCAGGCAGCAGTCGTATCGATGTTACACAGCTATCCCTTATGCACAACGACTGGATCGCGGATACCAATATCGAATCAGCCGCCTTTACCTCCAGAAAGGATAACTTTGGGTTCGGCTTCGGAGGGAAATTTCTCTACGTCCCCTTCACCGCCTACAACGACTGGGGAGACCGGGCCGGAAGCGGCTACTATTCGGAAACGGTACTCTACGCAAACGCTTCCTACAATGCCTTCCGCTCCTATGATTTCTCGGGCCTTTCCGTGGGAGCCACGCTCAAGGGGGCATACAGAAATGTACCGGAATCGGTAGCCTCGGGTCAGTCGGCCTTTGCGGGGATGATCGACCTTGGAGCCCTCACCAGATTTAACTTTTTGAAGCCGTATCCATCGCGGGACAAAAACTTTTCTCTCGGCCTTGCGGTACGAAACATCGGTTTCGCCAGCCTCGACGATAATCTTCCGTCTAACGCCAGCCTCGGCTTTGCCTATTCTCCCCTCAGGCCGCTTCTCGTAAGCTTTGATTACACCTTTCCTTTTTCTCTGACCCTTCCGGCCGAACAGTGGGAACATCCCTACTTTGCGACCGGAGCGAAAGTCGCCGTCACCGATAATTTTGCCATGCAAACAGGCTTTACCCACAGGGGATCAAATCCGCGATTCACCCTCGGGGGCTCGGTGGATCTGAATGATTTGACCATTATTGCAAACTACACCCTCGATCTTACCACCCAGCTCAGCTCTCTCGACCGCTTCAGTCTTCAGGCGACAATGGCATTAGGCGATGATGGGCGACAAATGACAGCCCAACGCATCGACGAGTACTACATCGCCGGTCTCGAAGCCTATGCCCAGGGCGATTTTGAGCGGGCAATCCAATATTGGGAAGCCGTTCTCGACCTCGATCCCACCTACAGACCCGCTCATGAAAACCTCGATTTGGCACAAAGAAGCCTCGATCTGCTGTTCAATATGCGAAAGCTCAATACCGTAGAATAATTAACGCTTCAAGGCCCGATACACACCGAAGAGAGGGAGATCCAACTTATTGTTTAATTTGACCGATTGCCGCTGCTTGCGTTTTCGCAACGCCTTTTCCTGCTTCCGATAGGCGCGGCTGGCAAAACGGCGGCGGAGATAGGAAACCAGCTGATCGAGCCGCTCTTTCTCTCCCGTAACGGAAAACTCCACGGCATCGGCCAGGGATTCGGCAAGTTGCCGGGTATCTTCCGCCTCAAGGCGAAGAAGGAGTTCCTCGGCTTCCTCGACTAAAGAATCATGCTCGAAATAGATTTCGTCGACCCGTTCACGAAGGGCGATACGTTTGGCAGTCGCAGCCTTGGAGCCGGAATCGCGTCGGGAAAGCAGATAGTAAACAAAAAAAGAGGCCGCAAGGGAACCTCCCAACTCATCAATCATGGGGATGGGGTCCCGGATAACCAGGGAGAGGAAAAAGTAGACAACAAGAAAAAGCAAACTTGAAATCAAAAAACGAGGGATAAAACGCTTTTCCGAAATCCAGTTTTTCACCGCAAGTTCAATTAAGCGATAAAGCTCGTTTCTCAGCAGTGTCACGCTTTCCGGACGCGGTTCTCTTCCATAACGACCCGCGATAACCGTATTGGCATCAAGCTTGAGTAATGTATCAGGATCATCAAAGGGATGGAGAAAGAGAGGAACTCCCCCCAACCTCTGCAAATGGAAGATGTTAATCTCTGTTTTCATAACCCCTCCGAGAAAAAGATAGTAGGCGAGCGCCTCCACGTCAAGATGTTATCTTTTCGACATAGTCGAGGATAAAGCGGTAGGCAAAGAGACCGGAACGGACGACAAGGAAAAGTCCGACAACAAGGGCGCTAACGTCGGAGGCTATAATATAGGACCCCTTGAGCATGACCGCTGCACAAGCACCGAGAAGCAAAAAGCAGGAGGCAATAATGACCGCTATGCCGGCCCGCTGTTCTCCCGATTTTCGAACGATTTCACCGACCACCATGCACAGGAGAAAGAGAGCAACGGTCCAAGAGCCGGGAGAGGAAACGGCCTTCCCGTGGATAAAAAGAAGCAAGGTACCGATTCCCGAAAGGGTTTCGGCCGAGGAAAGAACCAAGATAACGAGGGCACAGACCCCGTTCAAAAATCGATGTTCCCGAAAAAGGAGTCCGGAACAACATATGTACGTCATAAACAGACCTCCGGCGCTAACCGCCGGAATTTCCGTCAGAAACCCGACAACGGCGATGAGCGCGGAGAAGGTCACCACAATCACTGCTTTTCGAAACGAATCTTTATCTTCCATCACGTTCATCCATCATCTTTATAATATCGGTTAAACCAAAAAGTTGGGCATATTTCCTTGCCGACATCCCAAGGGCATCCTTGATCTCGACATCGGCACCTGCACCTATTAAAATACTTGCCGCCTCTACGTGCTTTTGCCCCACCGCAAGAACAAGAGCTGTTTGCCCGTTTTTGCTCTGAAAATGAGGAGAGGCCCCGGCACCAAGCAGCAGGCGAAGGATTTCAAGCTGCTGATCTGCAGCCGCATCCATGAGAGCGGTATTTCCCCTGTCAAGGCTCACCGCATCGATATCCGCACCGGCATCAAGCAGCAGTTCAACAACATTCCGGTGTCCGCTCCTGACGGCAAGAGAAAGAAGCGGGACCCCCTTCTTATCCCGAACATCGGGTGAGAAACCGGCCTCGAGAAAAAGCTTCAGCGGAACAATCTCGCCTTCGGTGGTGACCTTCGCAAGGGTCTCCTCCCCCACCCCGAGGCCCATGGCGATGAGTTGCCCCTTTGCATGCTCCTTCTTTTGCTTCTGTGCCCATATCCGCCTTTCACCGGAGAAATAGGCAAGTACATCCTGAGGCTTATCAGCCTTAAACACCTGGGAGGGAAGAGTGGGAAGGCCCACGGGCTCCAATAGATAGAAAAAGAGAGGAATCTCCCGACCAAGAGAAAAACCAAGGACAAAGGCGAAGCTTTTCCGTTCGAGGTTCTCCTGCCGTAGAAGCATCAGAAGGTGAGTGGTCTCTCCGAGCACTCCAAGGAGGGTAAAATCCCAGCCACGACGATACTCGTGAAGTTCCGCATCCACACCGATGGCCTTCAATTGTCGGCAAAAATCCTCTGCTACGGCTTTATCTTCCCTAAGATGGAGCAGCAGCAGCTTCAAACATACCTCCCGATTCCGGATATACCAGTATCTATCTTTTTTTTCGGCAGATAATGGGGAGAACATTACGACCTCTCCTACTGTTCACCGACCACGGTGATTGCTATGATGGGATCATGTCAGCAAGCAATCTTCAAAAAATGGCGGCAGCGGTGCAGCATAGCTCGGTGGCGCAGATCGCAAAGCCAAGGCTGCTTATGCCGAATTCCTCTTCAGCAAAGGGACGGGCCGTCCTTCTGATCCATGGCTATACAGGAGGCCCGCACGATATGGGGTATCTTGCCCAGCGATTGCAAGAGGCGGGGTATCTGGTATCTGTTCCCCGCCTTCCGGGGCACGGTACCTCTCTTGAGGATTTTCTGAAAAGCGATGCTCACGATTGGCTCAGGGCCTCTCTTGATGCTTTTCTCGATCTTAAGAGCGAGGGGCTTCCCGTACATATTGCGGGGCTCTCGATGGGCGGGGTTCTCACCGCAATTCTGGCAGCCTATCTTTCCCCGAAAAGTGCCATTCTGGCTGCACCGGCCCTTTTGACAAGCAATCCCATCCTTCCCTTAACGCCTTTTCTCAAGCTGTTCATCAGGAAATGGGAGCGGAAAAGAAAGAAGCCGTGTAAAGATCCGGAACTCACCCCCCTTGCCGATGAATATGGACGATTCTACACCCCCTCCACGGCGGCGGAGCTTTACAAACTGCAAAAATTCGGACGAAAGGCGCTTAAAAAGATCAGTGTTCCCGTTTTTACCATCTCCAGCAAAAAGGACAAGGCAGTTCCAGCGAAGGTTGCCTCCTTTGTCTCTTCATCCGTAGCCTCACAGGTTAAGGAAGAGCTGATCCTTGCAGAGAGCCCCCATGTTGTGGTAAACGACTGTGAAAAAGAACGGGTTGCCGACGCGATTATCGGCTGGCTTGATCGGCAAGATTAATCATTGCCCTAAACGCCGAATGGGACTTTTTCAGCTCCCTGGAGCCTCGGGTAATCTTGCAAAGGCTCAGGCCTAATTCGGCGGCAATGGTGCGTTGTGTTTTCCCCTCGTCGAGGAGGCGAACAAGCGCCCAGCGCTTTCCAATATCATCGGCTTCCGCCGGTGTGAATATGCTCAGGAGAAAATCGCGAATAAGCGTTGGATCTTCACATTTTGCAAGGGCACGGGCGAGTTCCGCCAGAGCACCTTCGGAGACATGTTCGTCGTTTTCCATTCGTACATAGTACCATCCTTGGGCTTCCTGTCAACCATCGCCCTGCATACTTGCAAGAGATGATGGTTCCGGAGTACCCTTGCCTACCGATGAACAACTATCATACACACACACAACGCTGTCAACACGCAGAGGGTTCGGTCATGGACTACGCCCTCCAGGCAAAAAAAGAAAAGAGTTCGGTACTCGGCATGTCGGACCACACGCCTCTCCCCGACGGGCGCTGGCCACACATGCGTATGGCCCTCAGCGAGCTTGAAGAGTATATCGCGGAAATAGAAGAGGCCGCAGAAGCCCTGCCCGAATTGAAAATCCTTAAAGGGGTGGAATGCGAATGGGCCCCGGAGTACATAAACTTTTATCAGGAAGAACTTATAGGCAAGCATTCTTTTGACTATCTGATCGGTGCCGTCCACTGGTTTCCTCACCACGGAGAGTGGCTCTATATCGGGGATGCAGACACTCCGCAACGGCTTGTTTCCTATGCACGCCACATGGCGAAGACCATAGAAAGCGGACTTTTCACCTTTATCGCCCATCCCGACGGTTTTGGACTGGGCTACAATCAGTGGGACGAAAATGCAAGGGCCTGCAGCCTTGATATTATCGCTTCCGCCGAGGCCTGTGCGCTTCCTCTTGAAA
This sequence comes from Sediminispirochaeta bajacaliforniensis DSM 16054, assembly GCF_000378205.1. Classification (NCBI taxonomy): domain Bacteria; kingdom Pseudomonadati; phylum Spirochaetota; class Spirochaetia; order Spirochaetales; family Spirochaetaceae; genus Sediminispirochaeta; species Sediminispirochaeta bajacaliforniensis. The sequence goes on from NZ_KB899409.1 coordinate 46,407, forward strand.
TTAATGGCTATGGCCTTCGAAAGAAAAAAGTCACAAGCCCGGCGGGAGCGTTACGCCGCCCCTACCCTCTCGATGAGTTCTGGCAACTTGCCTCAGGAACAAAGATTCAGGCGGTTTGTAACTCGGATGCCCACAAACCCTCCGATCTTTTCTCTTCAGTCGATCAGGCACGGGCCCTTGCCGAAGAATTTTCGGTGCCGGTCATCGACCCCTTCGAGCGGTAAAGTAGACAAGGCCGGCGGCTCCCAAGATAAGAAGAGCCCCGGTCAATGAAAACCAATCGGGGAGCTCTCTCCATCCTATATAACCGATGAGAAGAGAGAAGATCACGCTTGAATAGTTGAAAATCGAGATATCGGCGGCCTTACCGTAACGGTAACTTAAGGTAATGAAAAACTGCCCTCCGGCCCCGAAAAGTCCGGTTGCGACCAGGGCAATCAGGAGCGGTGGATTGGGTATCACAAAGCCGCGCATGGCCAGAGGCAGGCTGACGAGGACCGAAAGAAGCGAAAAATAGAAGATGATCACCATGGGATCTTCTCTGGCGTTGAGGGAACGCACAAGGGTATAGGCGGCGCCTGCAAAAATAGCGGAAAGGAAACCGATAAAGGCGGGAAAGGCGTTTACATCGAAACCCGGTTTAATGATGAGAACAGCCCCGATCATGGCCGCGACCAGGGCGGGAATATGGACACGACGTAATCGCTCGTGCAAGAAAATCGCTGCAAAAAAAGTTACGAAAAAGGGTGAGGTCTTATTTAATAGGTTGGCATCGGCGAGGGGAAGTTTGCCAAGGGCATAAAAGGTACAGACCACGCCGAAATAACCTAAAAGGGCACGTAAAAACAACTTCTTTCGATCCCCAGCCTCGCCCCAAGGAGACATACGTCTGCCGGCAAGGGATATGAAGGCTATGAAGAGAATAATGAGGTTACGAAACAGCACCTTCTCAAAGACAGGAATACCTTGGGCATATTTAACGGCCGCGCCCATCAGGGCGAAGGAGGCCGCCGAGGCGGTCATCAAAAAAGCCCCTAAAAAGGGACGATTTTCTCTCTTGTCGGAATTCATCGTTCTGCACGCTCCCTCACCCTCTTGCGGACCTGGCTTACGAGCATCCCGGCGAACATTAATGCGGCGCCGAAAAGCTCCCGGGAACTGAGGCGCTCGGAAAGGAGCAGGGCCCCTCCCAAGGCCGCAAAGAGACTCTCCATGCAGAGAATGATGGCGGCATGGGTTGGATGGGCCCTTCTCTGGGCAACAATCTGGAGCGAATAGGCAACGCCGACGGACATGATTCCACCGTAGGCAATGGAGGGAAAAGCTCCCGCAAGGGATGAGGAATCGATGCTTTCTCCGGAGAACAGAGCCGCCGCAAGGCTAAGTACGGCACAGACGAGGTATTGGCCAATCGAAAGGGAAACAGGATCAAAACGGACAGTGATTCGCGAAAGATAAAGCACATGGGATGCGAAAAAAAGAGCGGAGATCATCACCAGCAGATCCCCAAAAGCGATCGAAAGACTTCCATGTACACTTAGAAAATAGAGACCGGATAGGGCCAGAATCGCCCCTGTCCATCCTCGTTTCCCGCTACGAAGGCCGAAGAGCCCACCCAGCAAGGGAACCAGAACAACATAAAAACCGGTAATAAAACCTGCTTTCCCCGCAGATGTATACACAATTCCCATTTGCTGGAGGGCCGATCCGCCAAAAAGGAAAAGGCCCGCAAGGAGGACCTCAAACCATTTCCCCTGCCGGAGGTGACGATGTACCCGGTTCCCATGGGCGGAATATAGAAAAAGCGGGAAAAGAGAAAGAGCACCGAGAAAAAAGCGAAGGGCGTTGTACGTATGGGGACCAATAAAGGCCATTCCGCTCCGCTGAGCAACAAAGGCAAAACCCCAGATGGCCGCTGTGGTCAACAAAAGAAGATCATTTTTCATTGGTTTAAGCTATACATTCAAAGAAAAAACTGCAATCCGTTCTCAGGCCTTTTCAAGAGGGAAGGAAAACCGGACTCCGCCGCCAGGCCCCGGAAGGATCTCCGCATCTCCGTCTATCTGTCGGGCCAGGCTCTCCACCAGCGAGAGTCCTATTCCCTCGCTGTCGTTGAGAGGATTACCGAAGCTGACATCCGGAGAAAAACCCTTTCCATTATCGGCAACAAAGCAGAGAGCACGTCCTTCCGAGATGGTGACGGTAACCGCGAATTCAAGCAATTGTTCAACAGGAATTTCGGCATACTTCAGGCTGTTGGTAAAGAGCTCCGCAATGATAAGCCCTAAAGGGATAAGTCGTTCAATCGAATAGAAAAGGGAGCTTTCGATCTCCTCATTGACCGCGATGCGCCTGTGACCGCTTTCGGAAGCAGCAAGCTCCTGCAGCAGTGCATGGAGGTAATCACATAGCTTGATGTACTTAAGGTCGTCTCCCATGTAGAGTTTCTCGTGAACAAGCAGAATGGAGGAAATCTTCCGTTGAATTTTTGCAAGGATCTCTTCGGTTTCCCGATCCTTTGTTTTTGCGTATTGCAGATTCACAAGGCTATTGACCAGGGCAAGATTATTTTTCACTCGATGGTGAAGCTCCCGAAGCAATACCTCACGTTGCTGAAGGGCATCGTACAGTTGTCGGTAAAGCGTGCTGTTTTTTAGTGCGAGAGAAACCGCCGCAGCAAAGGGCTTCAGATGCTCGGCATCCTCTGTCGTATACATATTGGGAAGCTCATGTTCGAGTGCGATCTCTCCAATCACCTCTTCACCATCCAAAAGCGGAAGATAGATGACCGATCTGATGTAGGCCGTGGCGGGGAAGACCGTCCAGCCGGAATAGGCATGAGCATCGCCGATCACGACGGGCTCGCCGGTTTCGATGGTTTGTTGTATGACAGGATAGTACAGGGGGTCTATTTCATGGTTCATGACAAACTCAAAGGCATCACGCTCCTTGTAGCCGAGGGATCGTTCGGCCTTGAGAATACGGCCGTGAAATAGTTTTACACTTCCGCTGGTAAAATCGACAATCCGTCGAACCTGTTCGAGAACAAGATCCAAAAGCCTATCGCGATCAACCTCCCCGGTAACGACCATGGTGATCTCCTGGATCGTCTCGGAGAGAAAACGACGCTTTTCCGCCGCTCGTTCCCTCTGTTTTCGATCCGTAATATCAACCATGGAGACAAGTGCACGGGTGATAGATGCTTCCGCGCAGAAGAACGATACGGAAATAAGCAAATGAACAGGCTTGCCTCCAAGCGTCAGATTGATTGTTTCTCCTTCGACGGTTTCTTTTTTTCGATAGATGGCTATAAGCTCTTCCTGCAGGAATCGGGAGGTTTCTTTGCTTAAAATCCGTCCAAGGGAGCCGAGAAATTGATTCTTACTTTCCGCCTCGAAGAGCTTGAGGGCCGCAGGATTTACATCCACGACTCGGACCTTGGACATAAGCTCCCGTGCCATTTTCGGATGCTCATTCAGATAGGCTGATAGCTGTGTATCACTGTGAACAGGCAAGAACTGAAGCGCCTCGATTACCTCGCCGAAATCCTCTTCCAAAATTGCGATGGCGGAATTGTGAAATAATACGTTGTAACGTTCATCAAAAACCTTGTTTTCCACGTATCAAGTATAAACGATAAAGTCGATTTTTCACCAGACAGGAAGCGTCTTTACTCGCCCATAGTAGAGTAAAATATTGCTAAACACATACTAATAGATAGCCTCGTCATTGACGATAAGGGACTCTTGCCTTACTGTAACGGTAAACGTAACTGGAAAGAGAAACACCGGAGGTCCATGATGCGCAGAGTCATACTATCGTGTATTATGCTTCTTTTGACCCTAACGGCCTGGAGCGAGGTAACGATAAGTCATGCCCTCTCCATTCGGGGTACCCCGAAATACGGTCCCGATTTCCAACATTTCGACTATGTACGCCCCGATGCTCCTCAGGGAGGGACCTTACGACGGTACAACATCGGAACCTACGATAACTTTCACCGCTACGCCCTTCGCGGTGTGCCCGATTCGGCCAGCACAGCACTCTACGACACCCTCATGACCTATAGCGCCGACGAGGTCGAGAGCGTCTATCCCCTGATTGCTGAAAAGCTCGAATACCCCGACGACTTCACTTGGGTGATCTTCCATATCGATCCCAGGGCACGATTCCAGGATGGCGAGCCCATTACCGCCGAGGATGTTCGCTATAGTTTTACCACTTTCATGGAAAAGGGGGTTCCCCAGTTTCGTTCATACTTTAAACCGGTCAGGGAGGTGGAGGTACTCGACCGCCTGCGGATAAAGTTCACCCTTGAAAAGGGGGACCGGGAGATGGTCCTTTCCCTTGCAAGCCTGACCATTATCCCGAGACAGTGGTGGAAGGACCACGATTTCTCGGAGCCGCAGACAGAGGTTCCCTTGGGGTCTGGGGCCTACACCATCTCGGATTACAAGATCGGCCAGTATATTGTCTACAAGCGGCTTGATGATTACTGGGCGAGGGATCTGCCGGTAAACCGGGGAAGAGATAACTTCGACTACATTCGCTACGACTACTATCGGGACAGTAATGTTGCCTTCGAGGCCTTCAAGGCGGGAGAGTACGACCTGCGATTCGAAAATACCAGTAAAAATTGGGCGACCCTCTATACCGGTCCAGCCTTCGACAAGGGCTACATTAAAAAAGAGACCATCGAACACCAGCTGCCGGCCAATATGCAGGCCCTTGTTTTTAATATTCAGCGGCCGATTTTTTCCGACCCGAAGGTACGGCGGGCCATCGGTTATCTCTTCGATTTCGAATGGATGAACAAGAACCTCTTCTACGGCCAGTACGCCCGTACCCGCAGCTTTTTCCAGCACACCGAATACGAGGCAAAGGGACTGCCCTCTCCCGAGGAAAAGAAGATCCTCGAACCGATCAGGGATCAGATCCCTCCGGAGCTCTTTACCCAAGCCTACGATCCTCCCAAAACCGACGGCTCGGGCAATATCAGAGGCCAGATGCGTTCAGCCCTCGCCCTTTTCAAAGAGGCGGGCTGGGAGGTACGAAACAGGAAGCTGGTCAATGCCGCAACAGGAAAGGCCATGGAGTTTGAACTCCTCTTGGCAGATGCATCATTAGAACGCGTCGCCCTTGCATTCCAGAAAAATCTCGAACGGGTGGGCATCACCATGAATATCAGGGTAGTCGACGTCAGCCAGTTTACCAACCGCCTGAGGGAACGGGATTTCGATATGATAAGCAGCGTGTACCGGGCAAGGCGCTATCCCGACAGCGGCTTACTTTTGCCGTGGCACAGCGCATATCTCGACTCCACCTATAACACCGCAGGTGTAAGCGACCCCGCCGTGGACTACCTGATCGAGGGGATTATCCGAAATCAGGAAAACGGTCAACAGCTGATCTATTGGGGCAGGGCCCTGGATCGGGTTCTAAGCTGGAACTTCTATCTGGTCCCGGAATGGCATAACTCGGCATATTGGATTTCCTACTGGAATAAATTTTCCCGACCGCCATTGTTGCCCAAATATAGTACGGGTGTCGACTGTTGGTGGTACGACGAACAGAAGGCCGCTATGTTGCCGGAAGAACATCGATAAGCAATGGGCTCCTACATCCTTCGACGAGTGCTTTTAATCATTCCCACCCTCATTGCCATCATCACGCTCAATTTTTTTATTGTCCAGATCGCCCCGGGCGGACCGGTGGATCAGGCCCTTGCCTCCATGCACGGGATAGGAGATACCAACATGGCAATGGAGCGTATCGCGGGAAGCAGCGGAGGGGAGCAGCCACAGGGCCAAGGCGGCAGCCGGGAAGAAAGCTACCGTGGAGCCAGGGGCCTTGACCCGGAGGTGGTGGCGGAGATCGAAAAGCGATTCGGCTTCGATAAGCCCCTGCATGTGCGTTATTTCTCCATGCTTCGCCGCTATCTGGTCTTCGACTTCGGAGAAAGCCTCTTCAAGGGCAAGGGAGTCGTAGAACTGATCATCGAACGTATGCCTGTTTCCCTGAGCCTCGGGCTGTGGAGCACTCTCATCATCTACCTGGTATCCATCCCCCTGGGGATTGCCAAGGCCGTGAGAAACGGCAGCCGCTTCGACAGTTGGACCAGCACGGCAATTGTTCTCGGTAACGCCATTCCTACGTTTCTCTTTGCCATCGTACTCATCATCTTTTTTGCAGGGGGAAGCTATCTCAAATGGTTTCCTCTGAGGGGGCTGGTGTCCGACAACTTCGATCGGCTTTCGACGGCGGGAAAGATCTTCGATTATTTCCATCACATTACCCTGCCCATCCTCGCCATGGTGATAGGCGGTTTTGCCACCCTTACCCTTCTGACGAAAAACAGTTTTCTCGACGAGATTGGCAAGCAGTACGTGGTAACCGCCAGGGCAAAAGGCTGTACCGAGAAACGAGTACTCTTTCGCCATGTCTTCCGAAATGCCATGCTGTTGATTATTGCAAGCTTTCCCTCGGCATTCATCGGAATGTTTTTCACCGGGAGCCTTCTGATCGAGGTGATTTTCAGTCTCAATGGATTGGGGCTCCTCGGCTTCGAGGCCACCATGCAGCGGGACTATCCCGTGATGTTCGGGACCCTCTACATGTTCACCCTCCTGGGACTGGTGCTCAATCTGATCAGCGATATCACGTACACCATCGTCGATCCCAGGATCGACTTTGAATCGAGGAAGCAGTGATGATGAGCGAGATGCAGGTACAGCGGATTCGCAGCTTCAAGGCAAACAAGCGGGGACTTTGGTCCCTGCGCATCTTTCTCATACTCTTTCTTCTCTCACTTTTTGCAGAGTTCATTGCCAACGACAAGCCTCTTCTGGTTTGGTACGCCGGACGGCTCTTTTTTCCCTTGACCCATGAATATCCGGAAACGGCCTTCGGCGGCGAGTTCGAACTGGAAGCCGATTACAAGGATCCTTTCGTCGTCGACCTGATCGAGGAAGCGGGCTGGATTCTCTGGCCGCCGGTCAGGTACAGTTACGACACCATCAACTACGACCTTCCCAGTCCGGCTCCGAGCCCTCCGACCCGGGAGAATATCCTCGGCACCGACGATAAGGGACGGGATGTGCTGGCCAGGCTCATCTACGGTTTTCGGATATCGGTCCTTTTCGGCCTTGCCCTCACCATCACCTCATCGGTCATCGGGGTTACGGTCGGGGCTCTCATGGGTTATCACGGCGGAAAACTCGATATCCTCGGCCAGCGATTCATCGAGGTGTGGTCCGGGATGCCGACCCTCTTTCTCCTCATCATTCTTTCGAGCGTGGTGGAACCGAACTTCTGGTGGCTCCTTTTGATCACCCTCCTTTTCGGCTGGATGAGCCTCGTGGGAGTGGTCCGGGCGGAATTCTTACGGGGCAGGAACCTCGAATACGTCGAGGCGGCCCGGGCCTTGGGGGTAAAGGACCGACACATCATGTTCCGCCATATCCTTCCCAATGCGATGGTGGCGACCCTCACCTTTCTCCCCTTCATTCTCAGTGGAGCGATCACCACCCTCACCAGCCTCGACTTTCTCGGTTTCGGGCTGCCTGTGGGAAGCCCCTCCCTCGGTGAGCTTCTGGCTCAAGGAAAGGCAAACCTTCAGGCACCCTGGCTCGGCATCTCCGCCTTTGTTGTTCTCGCTCTGATTCTGGCGCTGCTGGTCTTCGTCGGCGAAGCGGTACGCGACGCCTTTGATCCGAGGAGGAATCTGTGACTTCGCTGCTGCGCATAGAAAACGTACGAATCGCCTTTCGCCGGAAAGAGCGGCTTAGGCAGGTGGTCCACGGCATCGATCTTCGGCTCGGGGAACATGAGAGCCTCGCCATCGTCGGGGAAAGCGGATCGGGAAAAACGGTTACGGCAGCATCCATCCTTCGTCTTTTGGGGCCTTCGGCCGAATATCCTTCCGGAGAAATCTATTTCAGGGAACAGGAATTGCTCCGCGCATCGGAACGGACACTGCTGGGAGTCAGGGGAAAAGAGATCGGCATGATTTTCCAGGAGCCGATGTCGAGCCTCAATCCCCTCCAGAATATCGGTAGACAGGTTGCCGAAAGCCTCTTCCTCCACGGGGGAACCGAAAGCAGGCAAAACCGCACAAAGGTTGTCGAAATGCTCCGCCGTGTCGGCCTCAGAAATGCGGAAACCCGGCTGGGGGCCTTTCCCCATCAGCTTTCGGGTGGGGAACGTCAGCGGGTGATGATCGCCATGGCCATTGTCAACAGACCCAGGCTTTTGATTGCCGATGAGCCGACAACAGCCCTGGATGTGACGATACAGGCCCAGATCCTCGACTTGCTCCTTGATCTGAAGCGTGAGCTGGGAATGGCAATGATTTTCATCACGCACGACCTCTCCATAGTCGGCAGGATTGCCGACAGGGTCGTGGTTATGAAAGAAGGGGAGATCGTCGAAGAGGCGGAAACAAAGAAGCTTTTCGCCACCCCCGCCCATCCCTATACCAGGCTCCTCATCGAATCGGAACCAGCGACAGCCCCGCCCGAACGAAGCGCAGGCCCCGACGAGACGCTTTTGGAAATCAGGAATCTTAAGGTCCACTTCCCTGTGCAGCGGGGAATTCTCAAAAGAACCGTCGATTATATCAAGGCGGTGGACGGTGTCTCTCTTTCGATTCCCCGAGGCGGAAGCTTCGGTCTGGTGGGAGAAAGCGGCTCGGGAAAGACCAGTCTGGGAAGAGCCCTTTTGCGCCTTATTCCCAGTAATGGAGAGATATTCTTAAAGGGACAGCCTGTTCATAACCTTAAAAACGATGAACTTCGTCCTCTTCGCAGATGGATGCAGCCGGTCTTTCAGGATCCCTTCGGAACCCTCTCCCCCAGAATGTGCGTAACCGATATTGTCGGAGAAGGATTACGTGTTCATGAAAACCTGAGCATCCCGGAACGACAAGAACGAGTTGCCTCCGCCCTGGAAGAGGTGGGGCTCGATCCAGGGATCGGGAAGCGATACCCCCACGAGTTTTCCGGAGGACAGCGGCAGCGCATCGCCCTTGCCAGAGCCCTTGTTCTCAAGCCGGATCTTTTGGTGCTTGATGAACCCACCTCAAGCCTCGACAGGTCCATTCAGTTTCAGGTTATTGAATTGCTTTTGAACATCCAGGCCGAACATGGACTCACCTATCTCTTCATCAGCCACGACCTCAAGGTCGTCCGCGCCCTTTGCCGTTCTCTCGGCGTCATGAAGCAGGGAGTCCTTGTCGAACAGGGAGATGCCGAACAGGTCATGAAAGAACCACAACAGGAGTACACCAGAAGATTACTTGAAACGGCTTTTATGCTTGACCAGGAAAGAAGAGCCACATAGTATAAGATGCCGGAGCCAAAAAGGTGAAAGAAATCCCTGCAAACGAACTATTTCTTAAGCATTACGACATTCTCCAGGAAACGGGGATACTCCAACAGATCAACGCCCAGCAGCATCGTATCCACGAATTGGAAGAGCTTTTGTCGAATGCGGTCGAGATTTTCAATCAGCGAAGCCCCGACGAATTGGTTCACTTCCTTATCTCCTGTATCGTTGATAAATTTATTCCTTCCCATCTCGCCTTTTTTTTCAAGAATCATAAAAATGATGATCCGATCACGACCCTTTGTTTCGAGCAGCTGCGGCCTGTAAAATCGAAGGTTGTTCTCAAAACTCTGGACGACTATCGTCATTTTTTCTCACGCTATCCCAACCCCATCGATTTCCATCTTTTCGAATATACCGTGGAACAGAAAGCAATAGCAAATCGCTTAAAGATCCTCGACCCGGCAATTATCGTGCCCCTCATTGGCATGGATGGCCTTTTCGGTTTAATCGTCATCGGCAGAAAAGTTTTGGGAGAAGAGTATAGTCCCGAAGAGATGATCCTTTTGGACAAGCTGATGAAGTTTGCCTCCATCAGTCTTCAGAATAAAATTTATTACACAAGCTCGGTAACCGATTATAAAACACGACTTTTCAACCATGCCTATTTCATGCGGCGTCTGCAGGAGGAGATTGCCAAGGTGAAGCGCTACGCCAGCGCCTTTTCCATACTTGCCATCGACGTCGATCATTTCAAGGTGATCAATGATAAGCATGGCCATTTGGCAGGCGATAAAGCACTTTTTGCCCTTGCAAGAACGCTGGAACGCACACTGAGAGAAGAGGATGTCCTTTCCCGTTTCGGGGGAGAAGAGTTTTTCGTGCTTCTGACCGACAATAGCCTCACACGGGCAATCCAGGTTTCCGAAAGAATCAGATCGGAGGTGGAGAAGATGAGGATCGAGTATGAGGATTTTATCCTGAAGCTGACAATCAGCATTGGGGTCAACCATGTCAACGCCGGCCGCCTTGCGAGCGAAAACGAACTCATCGCACAGGCGGATAAGGCCCTCTATATCTCGAAAAACAACGGCCGCAACCAAATAACAATCTATAATCCCGGCTTTCTTTATAAGGCCCAGCAATTGAAGTCATAAGCGGATACTGGCGCAAATGCTTTCTTTTTGCTAGAATAGCTGGAAATACTTGGTAGAACTATTAAGGAGAACATGCAATGGCTGATGCGGAAAAATCGTCCCTCAATTTCATTGAACGAATCATCGAAGATGATTTTGCCCGAGGGAAGCATTCTCAAGTCGTAACCCGTTTTCCGCCGGAGCCGAACGGCTATTTACATATCGGACATGCAAAGTCCATTTGCCTCAATTTTGGGCTTGCCAAGAAATATGGCGGACGTTGCCATCTTCGTTTCGACGATACCAATCCGGAAAAAGAATCTCTGGAATATATCGAATCGATCAAGCGCGATGTACAGTGGTTGGGATTTTCCTGGGGAACACATGAGTATTATGCCTCGGACTATTTTGAAGAGCTGTATAAACGCGCGGTACGGCTCATCAAGGCGGGAAAGGCCTATGTGGACGATCTCAGCCCCGAGCAGATGCGTGAATATCGGGGGACCCTAACGAAACCGGGAAAAGAGAGTCCGAACAGAACGCGCAGCATCGAAGAGAACCTCGATCTTTTCGAGCGGATGCGAAAGGGGGAATTCCCCGACGGAAGTATGCTGCTGCGGGCAAAGATCGACATGGCAAGCGGCAACATGAATATGCGTGATCCGGCACTGTACAGAATTCGAAGGGTCAACCACCACCGGACAGGTGATGCGTGGTGTATCTACCCCATGTACGACTTCACCCATCCCCTTTCCGACGCGATCGAGGGCATCACCCATTCAATCTGTACCCTGGAGTTTGAAGATCACCGCCCTCTCTACGATTGGTCCGTTGAAGAGACAGAGATGGAATGCCATCCCCGGCAGATAGAATTTGCTCGCCTGAATCTCACGTATACGGTAATGAGTAAGCGAATTCTCCTTCAGCTGGTAATGGAGGGGCATGTATCGGGCTGGGACGATCCCAGGATGCCGACCATCAGCGGGCTTCGGCGACGAGGCTATACGCCTGAGGCAATCCGTCAGTTTGCCGATATCATCGGGGTTGCCAAGGTAAACAGCACTGTTGATATGGCCCTTCTCGAACACTGCCTGCGTGAAGATCTGAATCTGCGAGCGCTGAGGGTGATGGTGGTTCTTGATCCGGTCAAGGTTGTCATAGACAACTATCCCGAAGGAAAAGAGGAAATGCTCGAAGCGGAAAACAACCCCGAGGATCCCGACGGAGGGATGCGCATGGTTCCCTTTTCGAGAGAGGTTTACATCGAAAGGGAAGATTTCATGGAAGATCCTCCGAAGAAGTTTTTCCGCCTTGCTCCCGGCAGGGAGATACGACTTAAGCACGCCTACTACATTACCTGCGTCTCGGTTGAGAAAAACGAATCGGGAAAGATTACGACCATCCACTGCACCTATGATCCCGAAAGCAGGGGGGGAGGTACTCCCGACGGACGGAGGGTCAAGGGGACGAGCCACTGGGTCAGCGTTGCCCATGCAAAAGAGATTGAGGTTCGTCTCTACGACAACCTTTTTACCTCGCCGGAGCCAGGGTCCCGTACCGGTAACTTTCTCGACGATCTGAATTCCGACTCCCTTTCCACCATCAAGGCGATGGCGGAACCCTCTTTAACCGATGCCGAACCGGAAGCGCACTATCAGTTTTTGAGGAAGGGCTACTTCACCGTAGACCCAAAGGAGAGTAAAAAGGGAGCTCCGGTTTTCAATCGAACGGCCACTCTCAGGGATAGTTGGGCAAAGCTTCAGAAAAAGATAGAGGCTTAAAGGGCATGCCGGTGAACAAGGAGGAGATATTCTACGATCCTCATTGTCACGCAATGACCCTTGCCCATCCAAACCTCCTGATGTTTATTCAGGAGTTCAGGAAGAATTTCACCGATGAGGTAATCAACGATATTTTTTCGCCGAATTACCTCATCGATTCACAGGTTCGCCACCCCGTTCATAATGCTCAGAACATGCTTGCGGTGATGGAGCATGATATTGCAGGCATTTTTAAGCTCATGGAGGACGACCTTTCCGGCCATTTTCTCAAAGCGACAGATAAAAATGATGAGGGAGGAAGGCGGCCACTCATCGAACATGGGGTATTGAAATTTCGAGAGCGGGAATATCGTCAGCTGGTACTCACTCCCCTGGTTATGGACTTTTCGAACAAGCGAAGAGTGGATGGCGGCCTTTACTATTCACGTCCCCCCGAACGTCCCTTGTGGCAATACGTCAGGGATACCCTGGAAGGAATCAAACGTTACCACAAGGATCGCCCCGACGGCATACTGAGGATTTATCCTTTCCTCGGTATCAATACCAGAAACTATTCGCTTCGGGAGCTGGAAGAACTCCTGAAAAAGTACTTTTCGGTGTACAGCTCCTCATTCACCTTCCGAACAGAAACGACGAGGCTCATAAGTAGTTTTATGGGCCTCATGGAGGGGGTTGGCAGCAACGTATTCGCCGGCATCAAGGTCTACCCTCCCCTCGGCTTTGACCCGTGGCCCACTGATGAGCCCGAAGAACTGGAAAAGGTAAAACTTCTTTTCAGATTTTGTCAAAAACGAAAGATTCCAATTACGACCCACTGCGACGACCAGGGATATCGCACCATCCCGGTAAAGGTGGCGTGGCGCAACAGCTCCCCCCGGCGCTGGGCATCGGCACTGGAGGCATTCCCGGAGCTCAAAATCAACTTCGGCCACTACGGCTACCAGTACAATAAGAAGTGGGGAACCATCAGAAAGCTCGACTGGCTAAAAGAGATCTTCGATCTTATGGATCGTTACGATCACGTCTATGCCGACTTCAGTTTCGACGGCACAAGGGCAGAGTATTACCCCTTTCTTCAGCAGCACCTTCTCGCACTGCCCCCCCGCCTGCGGGCAAAGGCTCTTGTACGGACGATGTTCGGAACAGATTTCATGGTAAACCTTTCCAAGGTGAGAAGCTATCTCGATTACTATCTGACCTTCGAGTCCTCGCCCTTCTCAGACGAGGAGGTTCATCTCTTCTCTTCGACGAATCCGAGGCACTTTCTCTTTACCGAAGATGGGCCCCTCGACCGTGTGAAGAATTTTTTCGGGCAACGGTAACGGTTTTTCGTTTCAAAAGCCAGCAGCGGTGTGGTTTTCTCGCATCGAAATCGGGTGGCAGGGTTTCCCGGGTAATCTCCAAACTTTCCGATCCCATAATCCTGCCGGGATCGAAGTGAAACTCTTTCTTGGTCGTACAAAAGAGTAGTCTGCCTCCATCGTTCAAGAGTTTCATGGCGGCGGCCACGAACCAAACATAATCACGCTGAAGGTCGAAGGTTCCGTCGGTCTTCCTGCTGTTGCTGAAAAGCGGGGGATCAAGAATAACCAGGTCGAATTTCGAACGCTCTTTATCGGCCTCCATGAGATATTTTCGCACATCTTCGGCTATAAAACGGTGCTGATCACCGATAAGACCGTTTGCCCGCAGATTTTTTTCCGCCCAGGCAAGATAGGAAGAGGACAGATCGACGGTAACCGTCTCGAGAGCCCCCCCTGCCGCTGCTGCCACACTAAATGCCCCGGTATAGCCGAAGAGGTTGAGAACCCGAAGCCCGAAGCTCTCTTCGGCCACCATCTTCCGTGTCAGACGGTGATCCATAAAGAGCCCGGTGTCCACGTAATCGGTGAGATTTACCAAAAAGGTCAGCCCGTTTTCCGTCACCGGGAAGAGTTCACCCGTATTGCCCAGCTTTTCGTATTGTGTTCGTCCGTGGAGCCTCGGACGAAATTTGTAGAACACGTCATGAGGATCGCTGTAAAGCGAAGAGGCGACCAAGGCCTCCAGTTCTTTTCTCTTCAGTCCCACAGGAACGTGCTTCGCAGTACCCTCATATTCGGTAATCAAAATACGCCTATCATACAAGTCGATGGTATAGGGATAGAGGGCATCGTTCCTATCGTAGACCCGGAAGCAGTTCGTTCCGTCGTCGGCAAAAAGCCTGCGGAAGCGCTGGTGCCGCTCCTTCAATATGGTAGAAAAAGATTTCATCGCCCCACTCTACCCATGATGCCGATGATATGCAAGAAGCTCCACGATCGGCTATTCTTGTAGTATATTAAAAAAAGACTATTAACCGAAGGAGGATAGTATGGGCAACAAGGTCTCTTGTGAATGGAAGGGGGGAATGGCTTTTGAGGCAGATGTAACGGGACACACAATCGTGATGGACGCAGACGCTTCTTCAGGTGGAAACGATACAGGATCGAGGCCGAAGCCTCTCCTCCTTGCAGCCCTCGGAGGTTGTTCTGGAATGGATGTCGTATCGATCCTGAAAAAAATGCAGGAACCTCTTACATGGTTCAATATGGAAATCGAAGGCCAGGCGGCAGAAGAACATCCTCGCTACTACACAGCAGTAACAATCGTCTATCAGTTTAAGAAAGGTGACGGACTTGATGAGGCGAAGGTGGAAAAAGCGGTCCGCCTGAGCCAGGAACGCTACTGCGGGGTAAGTGCTCAACTTTCCAAGGGAGCAGAGGTAAACTGGCGAATAGAATATCTGGAATAACGCTTTTCCCTTGTCTTTTTCAGCATGCTATGGGAAACTGTTCCTCATGAACGACGACACAGACAAAATGCTCAGAGAACTTGAAGAGCAGAACGGCGGTAAGATTCGTTACAAAACCTATGCCCTGTTTCTCGGTAAAAGCGGGGGGGGAGAACAGGACTTGGGCGGCCTGTTCTACGGAATCGAAGACCGTCTGATTTTCGAAGACTTCGAACGCCCCCCAAACATGCTTTTGGCGTTATTTAATACCAAGAAACCTGAATATACGAAATACAAGGTGGAATTTTCCCCTTCGGAGATTACGGGAGTCAGGGCCGTTGTGATGGGACAGGTAAAGGCCGCCGTTACGGGAAGGATCCCTCCCGAACGTGTGGCGGAATCGACAGGTCTCCGTAAGATGTTGGGACGAAGCGCCGTTGAAATTCGCCTGAATGATGGCAAGGCCTTCTATTTTGAGCTTTTCGATATCAAGGGATTTATCCGGCACATGAAGGAGCTTGTATGAAAGCATTTAAAGCCTACGACATAAGAGGGGTTTGGAACGAAGATTTTAATGCCGAGGATGTTTATAAGATAGGTTTTCACCTGCCAGGCCTTCTGGGTGCCGACAAGGTCCTGGTCGGTCGAGATGTTCGATTATCCAGCGAAACAATCTTCGAGGCCCTCTGCCGCGGCATAAACGATGCCGGAGCGGATGTTTGTGATGCGGGTCTGGCCACGACGCCAATGGTTTATTGGGGAACGGCCCGTTTCGGTTACAATGCCTCCGTTCAGATCACTGCAAGCCACAATCCGGCACGATATAACGGACTGAAGGTCTCAAAAAGCGAAGCACTTCCGGTAGGTTACGATACCGGCCTCTCAGAGCTGGAAAAGATGCTCGATGACCCCATCACCCCCGTAAAGAAACGGGGTTCGGTAGAGAGCGTGGATATACGCAGCCCCTACATAGCCTATATGAAGGCATCGGTCCCTGACCTTTCAGGGATCAAACTATCGGTGGACTGTTCGAACGGAATGGCGTCCATCCTGGTACACGAACTGCTGGGAGAGAGCCCCCGCTACCTTTTCGATACTCTGGATGGCTCCTTTCCCAACCACGAGCCCAATCCCCTCGAAGAAAAGAACGTAGAGGCGTTGAAACAGGCCGTTAGAGCGGACAGCAGCGACGTGGGGATCATCTACGACGGTGATGCCGACAGGGTGATGTTCGTCGACGAGAAGGGAGCGTTTGTCCCCCCCGATCTCATCATCGCCCTCATGGGCCACCATTTTCTCAAAAACGAAAAGGGCAATGTGCTCATGGATATCCGCACCAGCAAGTCCGTCTACGAGTATATCGAAAAACTCGGAGGCAAGGCCCATATGTGGAAGGTAGGCCACGCCTTTGCCAAGCTGAAGATGCGGGAGCTAAAAGCCATCTACGGGGGTGAGCTGGCCGGGCACTACTACATCCGGGACTTCTATAACTGCGACAGCGGTATGCTTGCCAGCCTGATCGTCCTCGATGTTCTCGCCGAGGCAAAAAAGCAGGGGCGCACCTTTTCCCAGTTGATCGATGCTATTCGCAGCTATGCCAACTCCGGAGAGATAAATTTCCGGATCGAAAAAAAGAAGGAGGCGATGGATGCCCTCAAAGAGCACTTTGAGGGGAAAGAAAAACCGACAGCCTTCTTTGATTTCGACGGATACCGGATCGAATTCGCCGACTGGTGGTTTAATGTACGCCCATCCAACACCGAACCCTATCTGCGGCTCGTCGTCGAAGCGAAAACCGATGAGCTCCTTTCGGCAAAGTTGGAATCGATCACATCGCTTCTTTCCGACTTTACCTGATATCTCATGGAAAAACGGGCAATGAGAAGAGGCGACAAAGCATTAATAGAGATGGCCCAGCTATGGGCCGTTCTTGACAAAGCGGAGGTTCTGACCCTCTGTTTCAACGATGAGGGGAGTCCCTACGGGGTCCCGCTATCCTTCGGGACAGGCGAAGACGCCCTCTTTATCCACTGCGCCAGGGAGGGGAGAAAGTGGGACCTCTTGAACCAGGCGAAACCCATCTTCTTTCTTGCATGGTGCGACGCAAAACTGAAACAGGGCGAGGCGGCCTGCAGCTATTCGATGCGCTATCGTTCGATAATGGGGACTGCTTTCCCCGTCCTTCTTGAAGATCCCGACGAAAAACGGGAAGGGCTCAATAGGATCATGCACAAATACACGGGCAGGAGCGATTTCGCCTTTCCCGATAAAAGCCTCGAAGCTACCGGAATTTTTCGCCTGGAGATCACATCCATGACGGGAAAGGCCTCGGGTTACTAAGAGCTGCAGATTTCACTTTTTCTTCTCGTGTTATTACCTTATAAGGATGAAAGATAAGCCGAAACCAATCGAATTGGATCTACAAGGTGCAAGCTGCGCCAGTTGTATCTTTGCCATAGAGCATGCGGGGCGCAAGATCAAGGGAGTAAAAGATATCAAGGTGGATAGTATCCGCTCCAAGATTGTGATCGACCTCGATGAGAAAGAAAATGACGATCAGACAGAAATCACCGACAGGGTGATCAAAATCGTCAGAACCATCGGCTATGATGCCCAGCGCCCTCAAACTTGAGCTTTTTTCCATTCCGGTGTATAACCGTGGCAGCTTAGAATAAATCAAGGAGAACCAGTCATGAAAATAGCACTCCCTGCCTCTGAAAGCGGAGAGATAGAGTCGCACTTCGGACACTGTTCCGGCTTTGTTGTCTTCACCATCGAAAATGGTGCCATTGCTGCGGAAGAAAGAATCATCCCACCTCCGGGATGCGGATGCAAAAGTACCATCATTCCCGATCTTGTACATGCAGGGGTGACGATCATGATCGCAGGAAATATGGGTCCGGGGGCGGCGATGCTGATCGGCGATAACGGCATTGATCTCTACCGAGGCGCAGAGGGGAATGCACGAGAGGCTGTAGAGGCTTTTCTTGCGGGAAGGCTTTCGGATCACGATGTGGGATGTGGCGATCACGGTCATGACCACGAGTGTTCTCATCATTGAGTCGGTAAATCGTAAGGGATGATGCGACTTCTTCCCCTCTTTGCCGCCATGGCGACAGGCGCGCTTTGTGCCGCCCTTGTCGCCCGCTTTGTCCCCGCTTTTAGGGTAAAGGGGAAAGAGTCATTCGCTGCAGCCGGTTCCATCTTCCTGGATGCCCTTCTTGCCGGCTTGGTTGTCTGGAAGCTGAGTCCCCTGTTTCTTCATGCTCGATATTTCGCCCTTCATCCCGGCGCCCTGCTTTTTGCCCCGGGAGCCGGTATCGGCATAGCGACCGGATCGGTTGCGGCATTACTCGTATCATTCTTTAGGCTCGCTCGCCGAGGAAAGCATGCCATTGCGCTTGAGATTAGAAAAAAAATGGCATTTCTGCTTCTTGTTTGGTACCTTGCAGCGGCTCTTACCGCCATTGTCTACCAAGGGACTGCGCATCACGGCTTTTTACCGGCGGGAACCGATATCGAATCATCGACTCTCCCCGCCTCCGATTATCAAGCCTTTGACGGAAATAGCTATCCCCTTTTTGAGGAAAACAGCGTCACGGTTGTCAACTTCTGGGCAAGCTGGTGCGGTCCATGTAAAGGGGAATTGCCGGAGATGATCTCCTTCTATGAGAAAACGCTATCTGCAGAGGCCGGCGGCCGAATTCGATTTCTGACCGTCAATCTGACCGCAACCGAAAAAAGCCACAGTCAGGTTGCCTCCTTTATTGTCAAGGAACAACTCCCCTTTCCTGTGATCGAGGATATCGAAGGAAGGCTCTCGACCTCCTTCGCGGTATCATCCATTCCGACCACCATTATTATGGCCCCCGATGGTAGAATTCTTACAGAGCTGAAGGGGGTGCAGTCGGCAGCATCCCTTGAAAGAGAGGCCCGATCGGCCCTGAATACACTGGAGCAATAGCGATGTTATACGACAAGAAAACAGAAGCAGAGGCAAGACGAGTCATGGAGGGATTTTGCAGGGTCTGCCGATACTGTGACGGCAGAAGCTGTGCCGGTGAGGTCCCCGGTATGGGAGGGACAGGAACAGGCTCTTCCTTCTTCGCCAATGTCAAGTCCCTTGGGGCCGTCCGTTTGAACATGCGGACGATCCACGACGTACGTGATCCCGATACAACCCGAACCTTCCTCTCCTACCCCCTTGCCTTTCCTGCTATGGCGGCCCCTGTCGGCGGCGTCTCTTTTAATATGAGCACGAAGAGCGATGAAGCAAGCTATATCAATGCCGTTGTCACGGGATGCCGGGACGCGGGTACAATTGCCGGTACCGGCGACGGGGAAGAAGAGATCATTCACCACGAAGCGTGCCGTGCCATAGCAGGAACCGGGGGATACGGAATTCCCTTCATCAAACCCTGGAGGCGGGAAGAGATTGTAAAAAAGGCCGAGGAAGCAAGGAAGGCAGGAGCCCGGCAGATCGGTATCGATATCGATGCTTCGGGGCTGATAACCCTCAAGTTAATGGGTAAGCCGGTTTTTCCCCGCAAAAGGGATGAGCTTGCCTCACTCATCAAAGAGATAGATATGCCGGTCATTCTCAAGGGGATCATGACTGTCGATGAGGCTAAGGCCGCCATGGATGCCGGAGCCTGTGCAATCGTGGTATCGAACCACGGCGGACGGGTCCTTGATGCAACTCCCGGTACGGCAGAGGTGCTGCCGAAGATAGCCGATGTTGTAAAGGGAAGGATCCCTCTTCTTGTGGACGGAGGAATCAGAAGCGGCATCGACCTCTTCAAAATGATTGCTCTCGGCGCCGATTTTGCACTGATCGGAAGACCCGTTGCAGTCGCGGCGCTGGGAGGCGGCAGAGCAGCCGTCAGGACACTGATGGAAACACTGCAACAGGAACTCTATCGTACCATGGTGATGACCGGTTGTGCTTCGCTTTCCGAAATCGACAGGAGCGCTCTCGTATGATCCCCGATTCACCGAAGATCACCCTCTTTGCGTTTATCGTTATCGCGGGAGCACTTCTTTTTGCCCTCTTACGTGCATCCAAACGGGACACAAGAAATGGGGGGGCCACGAAAACAGAGCTTGAGCTTTTTGCCAGGCTGTCGTCCGAGGCGGCCACGCTCCTCAACGAATCGGCACTACTTTGGGTCAGACAGGGGAATAACCAGCAGGATACGGGGGAAAAGGCAGGGGAAGCATTTCCCCTAATTGCCTACTCTCCACTCCTGTGGCGAGAGGAAAACCATATACAGAGATTGCTCGGCCGACTTCACTCAGAGCTGAAGGAAGCCTTTCTGCACCTCCCCATTGCACTCGGAAACAGATTCAAGGAGATCGAACCCCTTTTCGACAAGAAAGCGCTGCTCGATGAGGAGCATAACGGCTTTGTCGATTTTCTGATCATCCTTCGCACAATCGGGAAGCCCATGTCATAAAATACTTTACTTCCGCCTCTCCTTGTAGCATCTTTAAAAAAGATCAACTACGAAAGGAGAGCGAACAGTGTTTGATCAGATTACGTTTCAGAGGGTTGAAGGGAAAAAGAATAAGCACCACATTATCTTTCTCGGGCTTTCGACCTGCGGTTTCTGTAAGCGCGGCATCGCATTCTTGAACGACAACGGTTTCGAATATGAATATATATATGTCGATAAGATCGATCCGAAAACGAAAAAGGCAATTGTCGAAGAGTTCCGCGACAAGTTCGATACCCGGCTCCACTACCCTACCATTATCATCGACGACGAACATTACGAGATGGGATTTGTTCGTCCGGCATGGGAAAAACGGTTGGGGGTGTAGAAATGGACAAAGAGAGGGTCCTTCGTTTCATCGATAATGCCGCAACACATAACGGATGGAAGGTGGTTGAGGATAAGCAGCTCCTATCGGATCTTGCCGAAGGGCTGCTTGCCAATTATGAGCGCTTCGGCTATATGCAGTGTCCATGCAGAGACAGCTGGGGTGAACGCGAGAAAGACAGAGACATCATCTGTCCCTGTAATTATGCGGCCGACGATATAGAGGAATTCGGTCACTGCTACTGTGCACTCTTTCAAAGTCAGAAGTTTTTTGATTCGGGTGAAGAGCCGATTGCCATTCCCGAGCGACGGCCCGATGATAAATTTCCGTACTGAGATGCCACACATCTCAGCCGGAGCATCATCGAAAGAGCGCACGGAAGATCTGCTCGAAAAAGCCGGCCTTCTCAACCGACGCTGCGGCACGAACGGGATAAGAGGCGAGAAGCCGATCGCCTGCCGTGAGATAGAGTTGTCCTAGCTCTTCTCCCTTTCTCACGGGTGCGGCAACCGCGGCCGCGGCCTCAAAGAAGCAGTGAAGCTCTCCCAGTTCCTCGGCGAAAAGCAGTTGCGCATCGGGCAGCGGCACGGCGACCTCGACGGAGGGATCCTTTCCTCCGATGACGGAGAATGGAGGTAGTTCGGGCAACTCGGGGGAGACTACGGCGAAACGATAGAATCCATATGAAAGAAGGTTTGTGCCGTCTATGACCCGATGGAGGTCGCCGTCACGGCTATTCTCTCCGGGACCACCCATCAACACGGCAATAAGGCGCCGTCCCCCGGTTTCGGCAGTCAATGCAACATTGTAGCCCGACTCATCGATATAGCCGGTCTTAAGGCCGTCGACCCAGGGATGGCGGCCCACAAGGCTGTTGTGGTTCGGCTGAGTAACGGTGCCATATACCGATTTCACGCCGTTCTCGTTCTCAGTTTTCGGATAGCTGAAGCTTGTCAGACTATGAAGCTCCTTCAAACTTTCAGGATGTGTATCCACATAAAAACGGGCGAATCGGGCGAAGTCCAGGGCCGTGGCACGATTATGCTCGCTGTAACCGGAGCTGTCTTCAAAAAAGATGGAAGAAAAGCCAAGGCGTCTCATTTCGTCGTTCATCATGGCGACATATGCCGGGGTGGAGCCGGCAATCAAATCCGCTACAAGCACAGCGGCATCATTTCCACTTGGCAAAGCAAGGCCCCGCATAAGGTCGATCAGCCGGACGCGCTGCCCCGCTTGCAGAAACATGAGCGAGGATCTGGGGGGAGCCGAACGAAAATCGGCAAAATCGGGAACAATGATCTCTTGATCGATGGAAAGACGCCCCTCCTCAATCTCTCGATACATGAGATGGAGGGAAACCAGTTTCGTCATTGAAGCGGGAGGGATTACCTCATCACCATGCTTCACAAAAAGAATGGCACCGGTCTCGTCATCGATCAGTACTGCGGACCTGCAGGAAAGCTCGGGTACGGGACCTGCATCCATTTCCGCAAACGGCAAATCGGATGCTCCTCGATACGATCCGGAATCAAATTCTCCGGGTAAAAGACGTTCAGTAAGGCGAACCGACACAGAGAGGGGTTCGGATACACATATACCGGCAGAAAATAAAAAAAGCAACCCAAAAGATATAATACGAGAACGAAAACGCTTTGTAAGATGCATACTAGTTCAACCACATAAAGTAAGGCCGACCCTTGTATAGGCCGGCCCGATATCATTGTCGGAGTTTGTTATTCTGTAACAGGATTGGAAGTCGTGGGATTATTGGCAAGCTGATAGTCAAGCTTCTGCAATGCCTGGTCGGCTTTAAACTCTGCAAAAGCCGCATCTTCGTTGCGCTCGAACTCTTTTGATACCTCTTCGAATGAGTTAACGAGACTGTCTTTGCTGTAAATCATAAGAACCCATACACCGCCATCCTCCATGGGTGTTCTGTTTTGTGTAACAGCACCGCTTAATGTGGTATCGGTAATCTGACGGGTAATACTTTCCGCAAAATTGATGACCTGAGTGTTGTCGTCAACCCCAGCTTCCTGAGCATAGGAAATAACGGCAGCCTGGATGGTTGCTTTCAGCTGAGCCGCTATATCGGCCCTGGCATTGGCTTCGGCAACTTTAATGGCAAGGGGAAGGCTGGACTGTTTTGCATAACCAACACCATAGATCGCATCGGTAGCCGTCGGTGGGTTGAGCACATAATCGGGAAGATTCGAATCCGCCGGTTTTGCATCGGCTACTTTGGCGTCACTGGCACAACCGATCAGGGAGGCGGCGACAAGAACCACCGCAACGACAATACCAAATTTTTTCATTTGTTCTACTCCTCTTTACAATAATAGTGATACAGAACGTTAGAAAAGGTAACTCTTGGCAGCTTATTTTTCAATAGATAACGCTTTTTTTTTGACATGCAGGCCTCAAATTCAATATAGTAGGCGCTATGGCAAGAGGAAAAGAATACGGCTATCTGCTCGACGGCCTGAATTCCGAACGAGCGGAGATGATAAAGCGTGCATTACGGGCCATTCCGGAGATCAAAAGTATTTCCATCCGTTCCTCCCAGGGGACGATACAACTTATAGCGACCAGAGATCCCGAGACGCAGGTAAAGATTGCCTGCGAAGTGGCGGGCTGCGTATTTCGTCTCAAGCTGGGACGGGGGCAGCTCGCCTGAACCCCTCATACCGTTCCGGTCTTGATTATCCGTTCCGCGGTTGAGAGCGGAAAAGGGGCTGTTCCACCATGATATCCCGGCCGTGGGAAGCACACAGGCCAAGAAAGGTTTCAAGCAAGGAACTGCGAAGGGAGAGCCATACCTCTCCTTTTGCCCCATCAAGCGCGGCATCGAGGGCCCGCCTGTGTCCATCGCCGGATAGCTCCGCAGGACCAATTTCGTCGAGAACAACGATGTCGAGGGATAAGCTCGCAAGCACAGAAGAAAGTCCAGCTTCGATTCCCTCACGGTAGAGGAAAAAGCGACCTACCCGGCAGGCATCTGGCGCAGGCGCAAGCCCGGCAATAGGAACCAGGCTCCGGTCGGGAAGTGTCTCAAGCCGAAAGCCCGACTTTCTGATCCCCTCTTCCTCCCACAGCGGAAGGGTAAGAAAGCCCCCAAAGCTGCGCCCCTGATTCGCGGCACGATCAAGATGATGCCGCAGCAGGGTGCTCTTCCCGCCGTTAATCGGTCCGGTAATCACTCGTACAAGCGACGGAGAAGAAGATGTACTCATTCCCTGCCGCTTATGAAAGCCTGAAGCACTTCATAACCCTTCAGAGAATCGTCACAATCGACCACCACCGTCAGCTCGGTCATGGTCGAAACAATCTCGTAGACATTAATACGTTCCCAGGCAAGGCGTCTGACAGCCTGATAGACCATACCCGGTGTTTCGATAAAACCGTCTTCAAACAGAAGGGTCAGAGAGACTAAACCGGTCTTATGACCGAGAAGTGTCTCTTCAGCCAAAAATTGAGCGACCTGATCGGCATATTTATCGCTGATGACGATACTGATTTCGTCATTTCCAATGGAGATATTGAGAAAATCCCCTCTCCCGAGATGAACGATCGAATAAAGATCCTGGAGCCTATCCAAAAGTTCCGAACGCTTTACAACATTGAAGTCGCAGATATTCGTTTTCATTACGATCTGACAGGAGATGCCGCTTTCTGTTCCAAGCTTTGCCAGGCGGGCGACCTCTTCTCCGTAGCGACGAAGAGCCATGACCACGGCAGACTCCTTGACCGGTTTCTCTAAACGGCTTGCGACTTGAGGCGCAAGCTCAGATGCCAAATTCCCGTAACTCAAGATACCTCGCGCCATTGCTTCGAGCAAAAACGGGTTGCGCTCGATTAATCCCTTTACAACACTGCTGATGGTTTCCATACACCCGCCCCTTGCAACAAAAATAACAATCTGTTATTATAAATACAATATGTTTATATATAGACATTCTATCACATTTTCTGTAGAATGTATAGAAACCAGTAAGGAGGTTCCTCATGGAACGACAATTTCGTGGTGTGTATACGGCCTTGATTACCCCTTTTACCAAAAAGGGAAATATCGATGAAGAGGCCTTTGAAAAAATCATAGAAGATCAGATTGTATCCGGCATCGACGGATTGGTACCCTGCGGCACGACGGGAGAAAGTCCGACCCTCAGCCATACCGAACACGACAGGGTGATCGAACTCACCATCAAGTTCGCAAACGGAAGGGTACCGGTTATAGCAGGTACGGGAAGCAACGCAACCAGTGAAGCAATACGCCTTTCGCGCCATGCGGAAGAGGCCGGGGCTTCGGGCCTTCTCCTGGTAAATCCCTACTACAACAAACCCACCCAGAAGGGGCTCTACCTCCACTTCAAGGCCGTGGCCGAGGTGGTCAATATTCCCTGCATTGTGTACAATATCAAGGGCCGTAGCGGTGTCAATGTCGAGACGCAAACCATGTCGAAGCTTATGGAAGCAAGCAGCATGATTGCCGGCGTAAAGGAAGCATCGGGAAATCTCGACCAAATGAAAGATGTCATTTTTGAAAGAAACAGTAAGCGGAAGGATTTCAGTGTCCTTTCCGGAGACGACAATATGACCTTGCAGCTCATCGAAGCAGGCGGAGACGGCGTAGTTTCGGTGGCAAGCAATCTGATCCCGAAAAGAATGGTGGAATTTGTTCATGCAGCCCTTGACGGGGATATGGAAAAGGCACGAAACGAAGAGACGGCTCTCATGCCATTCTTCCGTGCGATGTTTCTTGAAACCAACCCCATCCCCGTCAAAACAGCCATGGCCATACAGGGTTGGTGCGAGGAGGAGTTTCGACTTCCCATGTGCAGCCTCTCCGACGATACCCATCGGGAGACCTTGAAGCAGCTGCTCGAAAGACTCGAAGTTCCCAGAGGGTAAAACAGTACAACAAGGAGTACATAGCATTATGGCACACATCAACGAACATTATCGCAAGCTTTCGGCCGGCTATCTCTTTCCTGAGATTGCACGACGAAGTCAGGCGTTTTTGAAAAGTCACCCCGATCGCAAGCTGTTGAAGCTCGGTATCGGGAACACTACGGAGCCGATCACCCCTTCGGTCATCGAGGGGCTGCATCGGGGAGTGGAAAAGCTGGCCTCCCCTGCGACCTATACGGGTTACGGCGACGAACAGGGCCAGGAGGAATTGCGGAAGGCCTTGGGCGATTTTTATGCCGCCCGGGGAGTGAAGCTGGCCATTGATGAGTTCTTCATCAGCGACGGGGCAAAGCCGGATTCGGGAAATATCCAGTCGATCTTCGGCATCGACAATATCGTGGCGGTACAGGACCCTGCCTACCCCGTCTATGTCGACTCCAATGTCATCAGCGGACGGACAGGCAGCTACGATAAGGGTTCGGGACGCTATGAGGGCATTTACTACATGCCTTGTAACAGTGAAAACGGATTTTTCCCGGAGGTCCCCGATACAAAAGTGGATCTCATCTACCTCTGCAGCCCCAACAATCCAACAGGCGCCGTTGCCACCAGAGAGCAGCTTGCAGCCTTTATCGACTATGCAATCAAAAACAAGGCGGTCATCATCTACGATGCAAGCTATGCCGAGTACATCTCCGATGAGGCTCTTCCGAAGTCGATCTTCGAGATCGAGGGAGCAAAGAAATGCGCCATCGAGATCAACAGCCTTTCAAAGTTCTCCGGCTTTACCGGCGTCCGTCTCGGCTGGTCGATCGTGCCGAAGGAGTTAACGGTCGAGGGTAGCGAAGCCGGAGCATTGAACTCGCTTTGGAACCGCAGACAGTGCACCTTCTTTAACGGTGCCAGTAATATCGTCCAGGAAGGGGCCCTTGCCGTTTTCTCTCCCAAGGGGATTGAGGAAAGCAACAAGCTGGTGGCCTACTACATGGAAAACGCCCGTATTATACGGGAAGGACTCCAGTCTCTCGGCCTTACCGTTTTCGGGGGAGACAATGCCCCCTACCTGTGGCTTCAGACTCCGGGAGGCATGAGCAGCTGGGACTTCTTCGATAAGCTTATCGAAGAAACCAATGTTGTAGGAACCCCCGGAAGCGGTTTCGGACCGGCAGGAGAAGGCTATTTCAGGCTGAGCGCCTTCGGCCATCGTGAAGATATTATCCGTGCGGTAGAGAGCATCAAGTCGAATTTGAAGCTCTGAGAAAGCAAACAGATCAAAGAAACGAGGTACGATAGATGAGCGAAAAACGCTTTCCCTTTTCCAAAGAAGTGATAGAACGGCTTGCCGATACCCTGCCGACCCCTTTCCATCTCTACGATGAGGCGGCAATACTCGAAAATGCCCGCTACATAAAAAAGGCCTTTGCCTGGGCACCCGGCTTCAAAAACTATTTTGCTGTTAAGGCATGTCCCAATCCAACGATCCTCGACCTTCTCCATAAGGAAGGCTTCGGTACCGATTGCAGCAGCCTGCCCGAGCTCATTTTGAGTGAAAAAAGCGGCATTTCAGGCGAAGAGGTGATGTTTACCAGTAACGATACCCCAGCCGAGGAGTTCAAAGAGGCAAAACGACTGGGAGCAATCATCAACCTCGACGATATCTCCCATATCGATTTTCTCGAAAAGACGGCGGGGATACCCGAGCTGATATGCTTTCGTTACAATCCCGGCGACAGCCGGAGCGGCAATGTCATTATCGGCGAGCCCAAAGAGGCAAAATACGGCCTCACGCGAGACCAGATTCTGGACGCCTATCGCATGGCAAAGGAGAAAGGGGCCAGGCGTTTTGGACTGCACACCATGGTGGCCAGTAATGAGCTTAATCCCGAATACTTCATCGAGACGGGAAGGATGCTTTTCGAACTGGCCGTAAAGATCAAAGAAGAGCTCGGCATCAAGCTGGAATTCATCAATCTCGGCGGCGGTATCGGTATTCCCTATCGTCTCGACCAGGAACCGGTGGATCTGGTGCGGGTCTCCGAGGGCATCAGGGGATGGTACGATAAGATGATTGTTCCCGCAGGCCTCGATCCCCTGAAAATCGTTATGGAGTGCGGCAGAGTGGTCACCGGCCCCTACGGCTACCTCATCAGCAGGGTCCGCCATGTTGCAAAAAAATACAAAACCTACGTTGGTTTGGATGCTTCCATGGCCAACCTGATGCGGCCGGCCATCTATGGTGCCTACCACCACATAACCGTTTTGGGAAAAGAAAACGAGCCGTCTGCCATGGTTTGCGATGTTACCGGATCGCTTTGCGAGAATAACGATAAATTCGCCATCGACAGGAAGCTGCCCGAGATCGAAGTCGGCGATCTTGTTGCCATCCACGACGCAGGGGCACACGGCTATGCCATGGGATTCAACTACAACGGAAAACTGCGAAGCGCCGAGGTGCTTATCAAAGATCCCGAAACCGTCGAGCTTATACGTCGGGCAGAGACCATGGACGACCTTTTCGCCACCCTGCGCTTTCCCGGTGCTCCGGTAAAGGTGTAAAGGAGAAAAAGCCACAGAACATGGCGGCCGAAGAGCTTCAACGCATAGACGGCAATCAGGAACTGCACCGCAAGATTCTTCCCTGCTGCAGGTTAAAGCCTGGAGAGGTTTGGGAGGATCCCGAAGGCAGACACAGGGTTGCCGTCATCGATGCTACCGATGCTCATGCCGTAAAAAATCTTTTTGCGGGGGAACGGGCCGTACTAATGGTTCACGATCCCCCCTACAATGTCGAGGTCGGGGGAATGCAGAGTGATGCCCTCTCCCGCCTCGAGATCACCAGCTACATCGATTTTTCCCGTCGCTGGATCGAGGCCGCCCTTCCCGCTCTTGCAGAGGACGCCTATTTCTACATCTGGATCGGGGCTGATCAGAAACGCTCTTTCCAGCCCCTTCCCGAAGTGATGATGCTCATGAGAGGATTTCCCGATCTTGCGGCAAAGAGTTTCATCACCCTGAGAAACCAGCGGGGATACGGCACCCTATCGAACTGGATGAGCGTCAGGCAGGAATTGCTTTGTTACGTCAAGGGTAAGCCCGGCTTTACGGTGCAGTACACGAATCAACCCAAGAAGGTTGCCGGCTATTATAAAAAGATAGGAGGCGTACGGAAAGAAAATCTCGCACGTGGCAGGTCAAATACCCTCAGGGCGGGAAATGTTTGGACCGACATCCAACAGGTTTTCTATCGTATGGAAGAGAATGTTCCGGGTGCCTATGCCCAGAAGCCTCTGGCAGCCCTCCGAAGGATCATCTCATCGGGAAGCCGGAACGGCGAGGTGGTGGCCGACTTTTTCGCCCATTCCGGCACAACCCTTCTTGCCGCCGAGATCCTGGGAAGGCGCTGTTTCACCTGCGACATCGATCCCGTTTTCGCCGAGCTGACTATCAGAAGGCTGGAACGCTTTCGGCAAACTGGCAAAACAGGATGGCAGTGGAAAACCCCCTTCCCCGAGATCAGGTAATCGTAATCACCACACCTCGAAACCGCTCTCGGCGCTGCAGCCACCGGAACCCGTAATGACGATACGATACGCCCCCTTTTCAGGAAAGGGAAGCAGGAAAAGCGGCAGGTTTGAAGAGCGTTGCAAGACCGCCATGCCGTGGCGGTAGAGGGTCAATGCATAAGGAGGAGGGCCCAGCCCCCTACCCTCTATCCTGACGGCTTGGGCCTCTTGAGAAAGTGAGGGGTCGGCGAAAAAACGTGAACCGTCGGGTGGAAAGACAATCTCTCCTTCAGCTTCCCCTTCACGTGCCGCTACAAAAGCGCCGGAGCGTTTTGTCTGTGCCCATACCCTGAAAATATCGGGATACGAGACCTGAAGCTTTCCCCTCTCGTCACGGTGGTGCCAGGTGCAGGGATCGGGTAATCGGTCGGGCGGAAGATATTCGTAGAGTGTCGAAGGGTCATCGGCGGTTGCCGCCATACCGGAGACGGCACAAATCTTCACCCTCACGGCACCGGGAATGGCAGGATAGCCACTATCCGGCTTGTGCAGCACATCAAGGAGTTCCGCAACGATGGATGCCGGGATACTGCTTCCGGTCTTCCCGATAACTGTTTCTCCGGTGAAATTTCCGATCCACACACCGACGGTATACTCGGGGATCGCCCCTATCGCCCAGATATTCTGAAACTGGTTCGCCGTCCCTGTTTTAAAAAGGGAGGGAAAGGCAAGATTCATAACCGAATCGCTGCCGAAGCCGAGTACCCTGCTCCGGTTGTCCCCAAGGATATCCCTGACAACGGCTACCGCATAGCGATCACGGGATGATGAAAGACCGATTTCCGAAGATTCCACACTTCCTAGTTCCACCGGCAGGGGACGCAAGGGAACAGGGCCGTCTGTTCGACTGAACAGGGTATAGCCATGGACCAGTTCGAAAAGTGATACCTCGGCGTTTCCCAGGGCGAGGCCGGTACCGAGACTTCCCCGCTGCTCTTTAATGGAGGAGAAACCAAGATCCACCAAAAATTGGGCAAAGGCATCGACCCCGAGCCGCTCTATCAGATAGACCGCCGGGACATTGAGACTCGAGGCAAGGGCTACCCGCAGCCGCACCGGACCGTGGAACCTACGGTCGAAATTGAAGGGCTGATAGACCGCAGCCCCCCCAAGTTCCAATGGGAGATCGGGAAGGATTGAGTTGGGAAGAAACCCAGACCTAATGGCAAGGGTATAGAGAAAGGGTTTGAGGGTGGAGCCAGGCTGATTGCGCACAAGGACCCCGTCGATCTGCCCCTGGTGCTCATCATCCCAGAATTCCCTGCTGCCGACCCAAGAAATGATCTCGCCGGTGTCGTTACGAACAATCAGCCCTGCTCCATTCCCAAGCCGGTTGCGGCTATGCTTATCAAGGGTCTGGTCAATACGTTCCCGCAGACGCATATTGAGCTCAGCATCGATGGAGGTCTTTACACGAAGGTCCTTACTGCGAACAGGAGCAATGCTATTGAAGTAATTGATGAAGTGCGGGGCCTGATTCGTCCAAACCCCGCGTCGGGCTTCCCTGGCCGCGGACAGGAGTTCGCGGTAGGAAAAGCGGCCCTTTATGCCGGGTTCCTTGGCCGCGGCACGGGCGGCTGTCTCGGGGTGTTCCACAGGATCATAAAGGGAGGGGCTTCTGGGGATGACTGACAGAAGGGCAAACTGCGCAGGAGAAAGCTCTTCCACGGGCCGGTTGAAAAAGGTCATTCCTGCGGCGGGGACCCCTTCACAGCGAAAACCAAAGGGAATGGCATTGATCCAGAGCTGAAGAAGCTCCCGCTTCGAAAGCCGACTTTCGAGTCTGAAGCTGTTCCAGGTCTCCCTAAGCTTACCTTCGAAGCCGCTCCAGCCGCCTCCGCTTTCTGTTTCAATAATCCTGGCCAGCTGCATCGTTATGGTGGAAGCCCCCGAAACAATTCGTCCCTCATGAAGATTAAGTACGGCACTTCTGAGCACGGCAAGAGGATCGATGCCGGGATGGAGGTAAAAGCGGCGATCTTCTGCGTCGAGGAAGGTCGATACAAGAGAATCGGGCATCTCATCCAGATCGCGAAAAATTCTCCGCATACCATTGGCCAGGGGCTGGACGTACAGGAGTGCCCCATAGCGATCAAGATACTCCCGGCTCCATTCCCGCACACGAAAATGGTCAAGCTCCGGATAGGGCGTGAACCGCAAAACAAAAAAGAGAAGGAGCAAAAAAAGTAATACGCCTAGGGGAGGCAGTAAAAGAAGCATTCGAAGGCGGCCGGGCCGCCTTCGGATCTTATGAACGCTCATCAATGAAAAGAAGTTTCCCACCGTCCCTGCCGAAAACCTCTGGTTCATACATACATTCGGCCTGGGCAGGAGGCGTCGGATAGACACCTGGTCGAACCGCCCTGATCATGAAACTTACGTCGCATGTTCCCTGAGGAAAACGATCGAAAAAGAAGCGCCCTTCGTTGAGATAGTATACCGAACGATCGGGGCTTACATTGCGTACTCCATCTTCCCCGGCCGAAGGCTCGTCGTAGCCCTCATACCTGGCGGTGGTGACAAACCCGGTATCGAGAATGACCGCGCCGGACGGAACCGGCACCCGCACCGCAAGAAAATCGTGCCGCAGTGGCGAAGAAAGGTGAACTACGACTCGATAGGTCTCTCCGGCAGTAAGACAATCTCCGGAAACGGGTCTCCCCTCCATATCAAAAAATTCCCGCAAAACACCGATTCCCATATCCATGGGAGGAGCACTCTCTGCCGGGATGCTGTAGCGCATGGCCAGACGGTAGGCAAGTGTGCCTTCTCCCGATGCTTCCACCGATAAAGGAAGAGTCTTGCCGCGTTCGATACCGGAAAGGGGCTCTGCATCAAAGGAGAAGATCCTTTCTACAGGAGGGTTTGCTATCGAATCAAATCGATCCGAAAGCAGATCCTTATCGGCGATACGTACAGTCACATCGATATCCGGTGCCTTATCAAGGCCAAGTTCCCCGGCAGCCGCAATAAGTGCCCAGCCGTTATCAACGGTATTCGTCCATCTGGCACTGCGCCGACGCTGGATAAGAGACTCGAGGGCAAGTTCCCGAAAACTATTCGAGGGATCGGCCCGTTGAATCAGCATCAGCAGCAGCGAAAGCCGTTCAACCTCCGAGCCGTACCAGGAAGCACCGCTTTCCCAGGTTTCGGTAATATCCAGGCTTCTTGCAGAGGGACGGATGAAAGAAGAAATTCTGGTGAGGGCCGACCGTGCGCCATCTTGGTCTCCCGAGGCAAAAGAGGCAAGGCCGGAAAGTGCATAACCGGCGATACCGATCTCATCGCCTCGCCTACGAAAGGTCTCACTCTCCCCTCTCACGTCGTCGCCGAGAAGCGCCCTGGCATAAAGGCCCAAGACGTAGAGATAGGGCTGTTTCTTTACGGTATCCCGGGGTTTGCGCAGATAGGACAACAGTGCGTCCTCATCAAGCTCATCGGGAATCGGATAGTCTGCGTTTCTTGCAAGGGCGATGATTTGAGCCGTCCGTGCGGAAACGTAGTAATTGGCCCATCGACTGCCGCCCCAGTAGGGAATGCCCCCCTCGGAGGTCTGTACCTTTCCGATCTCCCTTAGTTGCTCTGCTATGTGGGAACGCGGAAGCGCAAGCTCCTCGAAGGAAGGAAATGCGCCGGTTTCTCCGAAAAGCAGATAGGGAATCAACTTGGAGGTTCGCTGTTCAAAGCAGTCATAGGGATAATCGAGGAGATAGGAAACGGCTCCCTCGAAAAGACTCAGCTTCGAAGCCGAGAGGGAAACGGCAAGAGAGCCCTCGGGATCAGGCATCTGATCATCTCCCCCTGGTAGGCGGATCATCTCGGTGTCGATCTTGGCCTTCCCGTTTTCAGGAATAATCCGGTTTCCCGTAGCAACGCTCTCGAAAACCGCCGGCTTCTGCACCTCGACCTCTCGGACAAGCTCTTCGTTAAGCACCGGGGAAGAAACGGTAAAGCTTATCTTCCCCTTGCCTGAAACCGGAGCAGAAAAGAGAAAATGCACGAGGTTCGTCTTTCCTCCCTCGACATGCACATGCCTGCTCGTCTCTCCCTCGATTCCGAGGATCGTACTCGACACGGTCACATCCATATCCACCGCCTCGGATCCCAGATTAGAAACGATCACCCCTCCCTCCATCGTATCCCGGTGACGGAGCAATTCGGGGAGAACGGATTGCACATTGACGGGATTCTGGGCCACCAGTTCCTGCTCATTACGGCCGAACTGGTTCTCTTTGACCCCGACGGCGGTACATCGGTAGGTAGTAAGGGTATCGGGAAGGGTAAAGCGAACCACCGCCTCCCCCTTCTCATCGGTAGTCACATACGGTTCAAAGACCGCAAGAGGACGAAAATCCTCACGCCGTTCCATCTTTTCATTTTCGCCTCCGCCGCCCTGTAAGTCTTTGACCTCGTAGGTAACAGGATCGATCAATAGCGATCGGCTATCGCCGCCGGAAACCGCAATGGGGAATTTACGCGGATCGTAAAAGAAATCGAGGGGATCGGGAACATGATAATCGATCAGATCGAGAACCCCTCGGTCCACGGCAAGAAAGGTGATCTCGGCATTAGGCACGGCATCTCCCGCCTTGTTTGTCGCCTTCAGGTGTACCACGGCCTCTTCCCCCGGACGGTAGGAGCCCTTTTCCGGCCGGATATCGATATTGAACCTTTTGGAATCGGTATCCACCATGACGGGAACGACACCGAAATAGCCCTTCGGCTTATCAAGGTCCGGTTCCAGATAGGAATTATCCGGCTTCTTTTTCCTGACGGAATAACTGCTTACGGCGACATAGACTACCGGGACAAACTCTTCGCTAATGGGAACACCGATGACGTTTGCCGAGCCGTCGAGATGGACAATACGTTCGTCGAAAATGCCTTCCCGCTCCACGGTAATCAGATAATCACCAGCGGCAAGGGGACTTTTTACCAGTATGGTTGCGGTATCCCCCGGGGCATAGGAAGGCCGGTCGGTCTCAAGGCCGATCATCTCGGGGCTATCGAAGCCCCAACTGACAATATCCGAGCCGGTTGCATAAAAAGAGAGTTCGGTAACGGCAAGGCGATCGGCGGCATCCGATGCACTGAAACGGACCAGGAAAGAACCGCTGCTGGGAGGAGTAAAGGTGACGGAGCCTTTGGTTTCCCCGCCGATTGCAGGAGACAGACTCTCTACCGGTTCGAGGACCATTTCGTAATGAGTATTAATTCGACCCGCCACACCCTGTTGCTGGGCACGTTTCCAGCTTCTCTTAAAAAGTTCAACGGTCAGATCCTTTGCGTCGTCCCGGTAAGGTCGGCCGTCGGGGCGCACCAAGGCCCAGTCGAAGTCGACATCCTCACCCTTTCGGACGAAACCCGACCATCCCTTGTGATTCATACGGCCGCCGATGTAAAAGGCCGCGGGATGAACGATTACCGATGTCCGGGCGGCAATCATCTGGCCACCGGCATCATCCACCCGTGCCTCTCCCCGGTAACGCTGAGGCTGCCCGGCAATCCCCTCAGGGCTTGTTGCCTGGCGAAGTGTTGCCTTTCCATCGCTGCCCAGCACCCCTTCGGATTCGGAAAGAAAGTAGCGCCGATCATATCCGGAGGGACCGAAGCGGTAATCCTTCCACTCCTCTCCCTCGGGAGCAAACCACGCCGGTTCTTTCGTCCAGGAAGCACTGTAATGAGCCTCGTTGAGGGCCCCGCCGGCGAGATAATCGGCAGAAAGCTCGGCACTCAGGGTATCACCTTCAAAATAATCCCGGTCAGGTATTGAAAGCCCCACCTGAAATTTGAGCCGTTCGAACTGTGAAACCTGAAAAGGAAGACGAGTTTCACCTCCGGGCCTGGAATATTCGATCACATAACTGCCTGGTTCCAGATCGGAGGGGATGGGAATCTCACCGTAAAAACCACCGCTGGCCGTGGTGGTACCGGAGCTCTTAAAGATCTCTTTTCCCCTCCAGCGGTTCTCTTCCACCTTGAGGGTATAATCGCCTTCGTAGATAACGTAACTGCCGTCCTGCAGCGTCCTGTCGATGCCGCGGAAGGTGAGGACCTCTCCGGGGCGATATAGCCCACGGTCGGTAAAGAGAAAAACCTGCGCAGAAGCCCTCTGGATACGGGCCGGCGTCGAAACGGCAAGGGGTGAGCTTCTCCAAAGATTATGGCTCCCGTTGGGTTTAAACTCGATACGGTCCCCCTGGTATTCCACCTGCAAACGGAGGAAATCGCTCCAGTCACTCTTCGGGTCCTGAAAGTAACGGGTAAACTCTCCATCATCAAGGGGAAAGACCACGAGACCAGAATCGTCGCTTGTCCCTTCGAAAATGCGATCTTGCTGGCTCATAAGGGTGACGCGTGCCCCCGAGACGGCCGTCCCGGAGGAGAGGCTTGTCACCCATGCGACAACCTTGTTGTAGGCATAACGAACGGTCAGGCCAAGGTCCGTTACCTGAAGGGTGAGATTGCGCTGGCCCCATCGGGGCCGCTGCCCGCTCTTTTTGTCTATAGGGGAAAAATTCCATGAAAAGCCGACCCAGCCCTTGCCGTCGCTTCCCAGCCAAGGTGAAAGATCGATCTCCTCAAAATGGTGAACGTTCTTTCCGACCTCGGGAAAGGGATAGGGTTCCAGTGCCGTGGCGGGCCAAAAGCCATAAGGATCGTCTATTGCGCCGGCCTTCCAGATCCCGTCCTCTATGTTCTGGTAATCGAAAACGATCTTGGGTGGAAACTGCGACTCAAGCATCCTGGTACCGGTGTTGGGGAAGTTGGCAAAGCTTGCGGCCTCGGGTACCTTCACTTTCACAAGCTGAGGGCTGCCGAGAGTTCTCCCATAAACATCTTTCACCGAGGCGGCGATGGTAAGCAGATATTCCGAATCATAGGCATAAGCGAGGCCTGAAAGTCTGACGGTGTTCTGCCAAACGGTAATATTCTCCTCAGCAATCCGTACTTCAGGCTGAAAAGAACATGCTCCCAAAAGGCTCGCCTTGTCCACGGGATGGGAAAATTCGAGAAAAAGAGGATTCGTGGCCCCTGCGTCTCCGGAAAAGGAATAGGACCGGGTGGTGTGACGCAGCAGCTTAAAGGGGGTTATCGTATGAAAGACGATCTCCTGCTCCGCTTTTCTTCCTATATAATCGGGACGGCTCCGAGCACCCGGGCCAAGAGCAACGATGATATCGCTATCTTCGGGAAGCGTCTCGGTCACCGAAAGCAAAACGAGGCTCTTCAGCTCCTCTTGTGAATAACGCCCCGAGCTATTATCCGGCCTGGAAAAGGTGACCTGATAGTCGTATCCTTCGCTTCGAAGCTTCAGGTAGTCCGCAATCGTTTCGATTTCGACCGGGTAATTGAATCTGACAAGGATCTTACCGGCAGCATCAAGGGGAACTCCACCCTTTTTCCAAAGATAGGAATCCTCAAGGGCTCCGGCACCGGGCAAGGCGCTACGCATTGCAAGCTCTTCACTCCGAAAGGAAAAGCCGGTTTTACCGATAAGGGCCGCACCATGAACCGACTGAACCGATTCATTCACCGTCACTCGGTACTCCCGCTGAGGGAGGACCTTCGCCTTGGCCTGAAAGACAATCATCCGGGTACTATACCAGCGGAAGCTGCCCTCAATCTCCGGTGCAATGGAGAAAACGGAAGAGGCGTCCCGGCTCTCACCTATCTTGGACAGCGGAATAACAGGATCGGAAAAGAGTATCCAGACCAGAGGTTCTTTTACCTCGGAGGGAAGTTCGCCTTCGGGGCCGTAAGCCGAAAGCTTTAGAGGAGAAGGAGCTGTCTGGAAAGATGCGTCTGTCGCAGTACCGAAGCTCCCTTCGGAAAGCCCCCAGGCTGCTTCCTGATAATAAGCGATGGAAAGGGTATCGAGACGACTTCTCCAGGAAGAGACCGACCGGTCGACCTTAAGGCTGGAAGTTTGTTCCGTTTCGCCGACAGCCTTACTTGAATTCTCAACGGGGACACTATCGTTTTTCTTACAGGAAAACGGAAGCACCATCGCCGTAATAAAAACAAAAAGGGCTACAAGGCCCTTTCCCATCTTTACATATCTTACCCTTCGCTCTGCCATAGCTTCTCTTCCTCTATCTTTCAACTGGAATATATTACTCTATGCGACCATGTCCCCGGCGCCGCTTACGATGCCGATCCGACCTCTTCCGTTTCCTTGGAGGTCGTACTTCCACACCACCCAGCAAGGCAAATCCACGAATCTTTAACGTAGGCCCATCTGGATAGTAGTCATATTCCATCTTGTTTTCAAAACCGCCTATAAGGGGAATCCCGGAAATATCGACATTGACCCCCTCGGGAACCACCATTTCCACACCGCCCAAGAGGCATACAATCTCGATTTCCGTCGTTCCAGGCGGGAATTTCGCATTGGTAAAATCGAGATCGACTCCACCCATGAGGGCCAGAATCTTTGTGTTTCGTGCAGGAGACCATGGCCCCCGACGTTCCACGCCGCTGAGCAAAGCCAGCATGGTATCGTCCCGTTTCACCCTCCCGTTATTCCAGGCAACGGATGAAGAGCACTCTTGATTTTCTTCATCCCGAAGTACGGGCAGATCCCGGATCAGGTTCCCAAGCACCTGCCGGTCGTCACTTTCGTGAGCGAGAGAGACCCTTCGCTCGAATTCATCTACCTCTATATTATTATGAGCGAAATTGAGCTTGAGTTGCTCTACGACTCGCTCTCTGAACTTCGGGAGGGGTAGCACGGGCTGATGTTCATAGGAGATATCTTCATCCATAACAATCATGAGCATACGTTGATTTGCTGCCGCGGTCAAGAACAGTACATCACCTGAGAAATTCGACAGAAAAAAAATGAAAATCTATTGTGACACAATATACAGTGTGATAATATCAATTAAAAGCACTAACAACGCTACATTTAGTAGTACTTTTCGACATATGGAGGTTTATGGTGCGATGCCCTCATTGTGGAGCTCTAGAAGACAGGGTTCTGGAATCCAGGCAAAATGCCGGAGGCAGTGCCATCAGGAGGCGACGGGAGTGTCTTTCCTGCGGTTACCGTTTTACAAGCTACGAACGGATCGAAGAAAAACCGATCATGGTAGTCAAACGTGACGGCAGATTAGAGCCCTATGAACCGGCAAAGCTGGAGCGTGGGATCAACATCGCCATGGAAAAGCGTCCTATCGGACAAGCTACCAGAGAAAGCCTCTTTCAGGCAATAGAGGATGAGGTAGCCTACGGTGCCAGAAATAGTCACGAAATAGCAACAAAAGAGCTTGGAGAGATTGTTCTCAGGCGACTATACAAGGTGGATAAGGTCGCCTATGTCAGATTCGCATCGGTTTACCGCATGTTCGACAATGTGGAAGAGTTTCTCCGGGAAATCGAACAACTAACAGAAACGGGAGGGAAAAGTGACAAGTTTGCAGAGTGAGTGGGCAAAAATACGCAGCAGCAGCGAAATTCACGACGGGGGACACGCAGGAGAGCAAAAAGCACCGGTCAGGTGGATCGTCAGAAGAGACGGGGGCCTTGTTCCGTATGACAGGGAACGGATTCTATCGGCCGTTGCACGGGCAATAGAGGCCACAGGAAGGGGCGAAGAGGGATCGCTTGCCGAAGGTCTCACCCTCGCGGTGGAAGAGAAGCTTCGCAGCGGTTTTGCAGCCCGCCACCCGAACTCAGCCCCGGCGGTTGAAGAGATCCAGGACATCGTGGAAACAACCCTTATCGAGGCAGGAGAAGCCGCCGTCGCCAAGGCCTACATACTTTACCGGGCCCGACACGAGGCAATACGCGATACAAAGAAACTGCTTCTCGACATCGATCTTACCATGGACGGTTACCTCTCTCAGAGCGACTGGCGGGTAAATGAAAACGCAAATGTCAATTACTCTCTCGGGGGCCTGATTCTCCATAATTCGGGTACAATCACGGCAAACTACTGGCTCAAAAATGTCTATCCGGCCGAAATTGCCGAGGCCCATCGCAATGCCGACTTCCACATCCACGACCTTTCGATGTTCAGCGGCTACTGTGCAGGATGGTCGCTCCGGGAATTGATCATCAAAGGGCTCGGCGGCGTTGCCGGGAAAATATCCAGCAAACCGGCCCGCCATCTTTCGACCCTGGTGCAGCAGATGGTCAACTTTCTCGGGGTCATGCAGAACGAATGGGCAGGGGCCCAGGCTTTCTCGAGCTTCGATACCTACCTTGCCCCCTTTGTGAAAATCGAAAAGCTGGAAGAGGAGCAGGTCCGCCAGTCCATTCAGAGTTTCCTCTTCGGCGTCAACACCCCCAGCAGATGGGGAAGCCAGGCACCCTTTACCAATATCACCCTCGACTGGACCGTCCCCCGGGATCTTGCAGAACGGAAAGCGATTGTGGGAGGAGAAGAACAGGAGTTCACCTACGGCGATTGCCAGAAAGAGATGGATCTTATCAATAAGGTTTTTATCGAGCTGATGCTGAAGGGGGATGCAGAGGGGCGGGGATTTCAGTACCCCATTCCAACCTACAATATCACCGAGGAGTTCCAGTGGGACGGTGAAAATGCCCGCCTGCTCTTTGAGATGACGGGCAAATACGGAACACCCTATTTCCAGAATTTCATCTCAAGCGATCTTGATCCGGGCGACGTCAGGTCGATGTGCTGCCGCCTGCAGCTCGACAAACGGGAACTAAGAAAACGCGGCGGCGGACTCTTCGGATCGGATGAGCTGACAGGTTCCATAGGGGTCGTGACCATCAATCTCCCGAGGATCGGGTATCTCTCGGCAGGGAAGCAGGAGTTTTTTCGACGACTCGATCATCTTATGGAATTGGCAGCCGAGAGTCTGATCATTAAGCGGAAGGTGATTGCACGCCTCTACGATGCGGGGCTTTTTCCCTATACGAGAGAGTATCTCTCCGGTCTTTCAAACCACTTTTCCACCATCGGTATCTGCGGCATGAACGAGGCGCTGCTCAACTTCCTCGGTAAGGATATCACCAGCGAAGAGGGACGCTCTTTTGCCCTGGAAATACTCTCCCATATGCGGGAAAAGCTTGCCGATTTCCAGGAACGGACCGGTGATCTCTTCAACCTGGAGGCGACACCGGCCGAGAGCACCAGTTATCGCCTGGCCCTTCACGACCGCAACCACTATCCGGATATCATCACTTCGGGGGAGGACGAGCCTTTCTATACCAATTCGAGTCAGCTTCCAGTCAACTTCACCAGCGATATCTTCGATGCACTCGATCACCAGGAAGCGCTCCAGAGTCTCTACACCGGAGGAACCGTATTCCACGGATTCGTGGGAGAGGCGATCGACGACTGGAAAAGCTGCAGGGCCCTGGTCCGCGCCATGGCGGAAGGGTACCGCATTCCCTACTATACCATCAGCCCGACCTATTCCGTCTGCCCAGATCACGGCTATCTCTCTGGAGAGCATTTCACCTGTCCCCGCTGCGGGAAGGTGGCCGAGGTCTACACCAGGATCGTCGGCTACTACCGTTCCGTTGCGAACTGGAACAAGGGCAAGAGGGAGGAATACGGAAAGCGCAAGCTCTTCGAAGTAAAGGAAAGCCTCGACACGAACAACGAGAAAAAGAACTCGACCGAAGAGGTC
The DNA here is from genome assembly GCF_000378205.1 of Sediminispirochaeta bajacaliforniensis DSM 16054. Taxonomy (NCBI): domain Bacteria; kingdom Pseudomonadati; phylum Spirochaetota; class Spirochaetia; order Spirochaetales; family Spirochaetaceae; genus Sediminispirochaeta; species Sediminispirochaeta bajacaliforniensis. The sequence goes on from NZ_KB899409.1 coordinate 87,306, forward strand.
GAAAAAACGGCGGAAGCCACGGAGCATGTGAAAGAAGAAAACGGAAAAGCAGCAGTCAGGTGGCTCGGCTTTTTCAGAAAGGCGTGTCCCTCCTGCCCGCCGGTAAAGGAAGCGGCAGCTACCCTCCCCTTCCCGGGCGAGGCCGTGGATGTGGATAAGGAAGATGGACTCGCCCTCGCAGCCGATCATCAGGTCTACAGCACCCCTACGGTCATCCTTTTCGACGAAACGGGAAAAGTCGTGGCGAGGGCTGGCAGCAGAGCCGAGCTGGAGGCGGTAATGTAGGGTATGGAGCGTTACGCCCTTTTAAAGACCAGTCTGATCGATTTCCCGGGCAGGGTTGCGGCGGTGATTTTTACCGCCGGCTGTAACCTCCGCTGCCCCTATTGTCACAATGCCGCTCTTGTCATGGGTCAGATATCCCAGGAGGAGGGAAAAAGCATTCCGGAAATTGAGGCCTTTCTTCGAAAAAGGGCCCCCCTTCTCGGGGGGGCCTGCATCAGCGGAGGAGAGCCTCTGTTATCGCCCGGGCTCTTTGATCTTGCAGCCATGCTGACATCGGTAAACCTCGACTGGAAGCTGGATACAAACGGCACACTTCCCAAACGACTGGGGAAGCTCCTGGACCGATTTTCCGATCATCCCCCGGCTTTTGTCGCCCTAGATTTGAAAAGCTCCTTCGGGGGCTATACAAGGCTGCTTGGATACAAAACCAAGGACGGGTCGGCTGCAGAAGAGGTAAAAAAAGCGATCTTTACAAGTATAGGAGAACTTGCCAGACACGCGGTACCCTGGGAGGCAAGGACCACCGTCGATCCTGCCGTCGTCACCCCAGAGGATCTTTCGGCCCTTGCAAAGTCGCTTGCTCAGGAGGTTGAAGCGGGAAGGATCGAGACACCGACCAGATGGTCGCTCCAGGCTTTCAGACCGGGCAGCTGCCTTGATCCCGACTGGAATAATAGACCGGCCACAGGGAAAGAGGAGATGCAGAGATATGCCGATGTCCTGAAAGCAGCAGGCCTTTCGACGGAAATCATCATACGGGGATGACTAGACAAGCTATCCTGTGATAGAGTTCCTTACGGAGTGAACAGGATGAAAACATTGGTATTGTATGGTTCTGCGCGGAAAAAGGGAATAACCCGATCAATGCTGGATATTCTTCTCGCGGAGATGGGAAATTCAGCGGGAAAAGTCGAGGAAATTGACTGCTATAGGACCGATGTGGCTCCCTGTATTGATTGCCGCTATTGCTGGAAAAAACGCGGCTGCTCGATTAAGGATGAGATGCAGGAGATATATCCGAAGATGGATGCGGCGGACAATATCATTGTTGCTTCCCCCGTCTATTTTCACTCCATCCCCGGTAAAATGAAGGTTTTGATAGACCGTTTCCAGGTATTCTGGGCCAGTGAGGTACGCAAGGACAAACCTTTGCACTCCACAAAACGGGGAGCCGCCCTTTTTGTCGGGGGAGCCCCGGCCTTCGAGCACCAGTTTCTCGGCGCAGAGCTGGTGATAGGAGGCCTGTTCAAAGACTATTCCACCCAAAATCTCGGATATGTTACCTTTGCAAACAGCGACAGGGAAAGGGTGAGCGACAGTCCGGAAACCTTAGCGCAGCTGAAGGAACTGGCGGAGCGTTTTCGAATCTAAAGCGAAAAAGCGATCAATTGCCGAGAAGGAATTGGTCGAACTGAGTTTCCATCTTTTGCGGCAGCATAATCTCCTGGATACACTCTAAGGCGTAGTCATCGGTCATGCCCGCAACATAGTCGACGGCCAAATTTCGAAATCCGCCATCCTCCCCTTCGTAGAAAGAACGCATTTTACACACATAATCCCCGAATCGTACCGCAAGCAGATTTTTTTCCCTCCGGTACTGCCCCTCATCAAAACGGTAACGATCGAATAGTTCCTCCAGATAATCGTAAAGCGAACGAAGAATACGGTCGAAATAGCGATGATAATCCGAGAGCAGGGGATTACGATAGATGTTCCGATAGTTAAACTCAGTAAGCACCTTCATCGCATGATATTTTTCATCGGAAAAGGCGACGGCTCCACTCTTTCGGCTGGTATCGATCAGATCGCTGACCAGGGTATTGATGATAACGCCGTTCTCCGCTCCGAGGTTTGCGACAACCTCTTCGGGTACATCCTCTCGCTTTACAATCTTCAGCTGAAGGGCATCTTCCAGATCCCGCCCCAGATAGGCAATCTTATCTGCCATACGGACAACAGCCCCCTCCCAGGTCGAGGGGAGGTGGTTCCGGCCGGTAAGGGCTCCAAGGTCCTTCATCTCCTGAACGGGGATGATGGACTGCTCGAACTTTTCCCCGCAGTGGCTTACGATACCGTCCCTTACCGCATAGGTAAGGTTGAGTCCCTTCCCGTAGCCGATAAGATGATCGACAACCCGCAGGCTGTAGAGCTCGTGTACAAAGCCCCCTGAATCTTTCCTAATATCGGCCATGATGTGTTCACCCACATGACCGAAGGGGGTATGACCAAGATCATGGCCAAGACCAATGGCCCAGGCGAGATCGGCATCGAGGTCGAGCCCCCTGCATACCGCAGCAGCTATGGATGCGACATGCATGACATGCTCGATGCGGGTACAGATATGGTCGTTTTTCGGACTGAAAAAGACCTGTGTCTTGTGTTTCAAGCGGCGAAATGGGTTGCAGTGAATAATAGCCGTGGTGTCACGAAAATAACGACCGCGAATATCTTCGACTCGGGGTTGTTGCCGCTGCTGGAGCAACTCATCAGGTAAGCTGTTCTCAAAACGATAAGGGGTAGGTTCCATCTCTATTGTCCCTCCGCCTTTCGGAAAAAAAGGAGCAGGACCCGATAGAGGGCCTCAAGGTCCTCGAAGGACGCGCACTCTCTAATCGAATGCATTGCCAGCATGGGAATCCCCACATCCACGGTATTGATGGAAAGTGCTGCCGACAAGATAGAGCCGACGGTACTTCCCGATTTCATGTCCGAACGACCGATAAGCCGCTGATAGGAAACCCCTGCTTCGTTGCAAAGTGATATGAAGACACCGGCACTCTCGGCATTTGTCGCATAACGGTACAGTGCATTCATTTTTACCACGGGACCGCCTCCGATTCTCGGAGCAAAGTCAGGATCATGTTTCGAGGAAAAATTGGGATGAACGGCATGCGCTCCGTCGGCAGAAACAAGAAAGGAACGGGCAAGGGTCCGCTGGAACTCCTCCTCGCCCCCGCCGGAGACGGCGACGATCCGTCTAAGCAGATTGATGGGTAAGGCCGAATCCGCTCCGGAGTCTATGGTACTGCCCACCTCTTCGGCATCGGAAAAGAGAATCATTGTCCAACCGGCTCCCAAGGCCGAAGCATCAAGGAAAGCGGAAAGGGCGGCATAACAGGAGGCAAGGTTATCGATTCTCCCCGAAACCATCACTCCACCGAGTTCCGAAGGAGCAACATGGTCGTGAAGGAAAAGATCCGCCGCAAGAATATCATCCCCCGGCAAACCGGAATGGTTACTTACCAGTTCCCGGAGAGAAGGAATCCCCGGGAAGAGAGCTTGAAGCTCATCCTGAAGCTGATACCCATAACCGTCGTTTACCTTCGGGTTCAGATGAATAGCAAGATTCGGAATAATTGCAACCGGTTCATCGGTCGTGAAAAGACGATTGGAATCGGCGGAGACAACAAGTCCGGAGCAGGAGAGTTCCCGATCAAGCCAGGAAGAGACGATGGCGCCTCCGTAGAGCTCCACAGGGACTCTGAGAAAAGGGCTGGTCCTCGTGCCCGATTCAAATTTAAGCTTCAGGGAGGGACTATCGGTATGGGCGGCACAGAGGGCAATACCCGTTTCCCAGGGGGGAAGCTTGCCCGGACGAAACGCCGCAAAAAGCCCCCGTTTCTGGAGATGATAGATCTTTCCTGCCTCAAGGCTCCACGGCTCTTCCGGCCGTAAAGCAACGGCCCCCTTCTCGGCAACGATGTCGGCAGAGACTGCGGCAGCATGCAGAGACGTAGGAGATTTTTTTATATAATGAAAAAAAGATTTGGAACTAAACATGTCTTCACTATAGCTTTCCCTGGCTTGATTCGTCAATTTGTTTGATCTTTCGATGAAAAGTATTTATGATGAGTGAAGTATTGGAGATATTGAAATTGTGTAACCGGAGTTATCGGCACCATGCGAAATGAAAAAATACTGATTGTAGAAGATGAGAGGATCATTGCCCTTGATCTCCAGCGTCGTCTGGAACGATTTGGTTATCCAGAACCTATTCTTGCGGCAACCGGGGACGAGGCTCTGAGGAGAGTAGAAGAGCACCGTCCCGACATTATCTTAATGGATATCATGCTTTCCGGGGGAATCGACGGAGTCGATGCGGCAAAGGTTGTCAAGGAGCGTTTTGGTATCCCGGTCATCTTTCTTACCGCCTACTCCGATGAAAAAACCCTTTCCAGGGCAAAGGAAGCAGAACCCTTCGGATATATTCTTAAACCCTTTAAAGAAAAAGAATTATACACAACCATCGATATTGCGCTGTACAAGTTTAATGTCGATCAGGCCCTCAAGAGGCAGGAGCATTGGCTCTCCGCCATCCTCCACAGCATTGAAGACGGAATCATTGCAACCGGGAAGGACGGGAAAATCCAGTTTATGAATCCCGTCGCGGAAAATATCACAGGCTGGAAAGAAAACGAGGCAACAGAGCGAACCCTCGGTATGGTATTTCAGCTCTACTATGGTCCGGACGAAACCGCGGTTGCCTTTCCGAACCTGCTTACCGATGGGGAAGAAAGCCCCTTTGTCTTTAAAAACTGTATCCTCAAAAATCGGGCAGGGGCAACGATCCATACCGAGGGGAGCCTTGCCGCCATTCGGGACAGAGAGGACAAACTTGACGGGCAGGTTCTCGCCTTCCGTGATACGACGGAAATGCGGAGAATGAGTGAAACCATCAGCTATCAGGCGAGCCATGATACCCTCACAGGATTGATCAATAGAGACGAATTTTCCGAGCAGCTGCGCCGTACCATTGGTCTTGCAAAGGAAAGCGGCAGCGAAAATGCCTTTATTTTTCTCGACATCGACCAATTCAAGGTAGTGAACGACCTCTGCGGCCACACCGCCGGTGATGAACTGCTTCTAAAAACCACCACGGTCATTAAAAGCGTGGTTCGTTCCAGCGATCTCTCGGCCCGCCTTGGGGGTGACGAGTTCGGCATCCTGCTTACGGGGGCAAGCATTAATCAGGCCACAGAGATCGCCCAGAGGCTTCAATCCCGGCTGCGGGAAACCAAGCTGATATGGGACAAACACGTCTTTAATATCACCACAAGCATCGGTATCGTCATGATAAACGGCAACGATCAGGATATCCACGATGTTTTTGCCGCGGCGGACGATGCATGTTACATTGCAAAGGACGCCGGGGGCAACAAGATTAAGGTCTACAACGTAGAGGAGAACCTCTTTACAAAGCGACGCGGCGAGATGCAGTGGATCAGCAGGCTGACAAAGGCCCTTGAGGAGGACCGTTTCCAACTCTTTTTCCAACCGATAGAGCCGATCAACAGCTCAAACTCGGGAATGAAGAAATGTGAACTCCTGATCAGGATGATCGACCAGGAAGGAAACACCATCATGCCTGCCGATTTTATTCCTGCTGCCGAACGCTATAACCTGATGCCTGCCGTGGACCGATGGGTAGTGCAAAACGCATTTAAGGCGTACAAATTGCTTTCCGACGAACTTGGCCAGGATCGGAATCCTTTTTTCTTTACCATCAATCTCTCCGGTGCTTTTCTTGCAGATGAGACCAGCCTCGACTTTCTCGTCTACGAATTCCAGGAATACGGTGTTCCCCCCTCCGCCTTCTGCTTCGAGGTAACGGAAACAGAGGCGATCAGCAACATGAAAACTGCAAGTCACTTTATCAACGAGCTGAAAAAGATCGGCTCGACCTTTGCCCTGGATGATTTCGGAAGCGGCTTTTCATCATTCAACTACCTGAAGCTACTGCCTGTCGATTATTTGAAGATCGACGGGATGTTCGTGAAGGACATGGATACCGATCCGGTAAACAGGGCCATGGTAGAGGCTATCAACAGCATGGGTAAGGTGATGAGGATTAAGACCATCGCCGAATTCGTCGGAAACGAAGGCATACTGCGGGAACTTGAGCAGATTGGTGTCGACTATGCCCAGGGCTACTTCTTCGGAAAGCCCACCCCCATCAAGATGCTGCACCCGACCGCTTTCGGTTAATCAACTCCGCCGCACATCCGTTCGGGATCAAGCAGGCGCTGTACGGTTTCGGAATCAAGGCCGCTTTGCTCCAGGGCAACATCTCTGACGTTCCGGCCGCTGGCGTAGGCCTCCTTGGCGATCCGGGCAGCCTTTTCATAACCGATTTTCAGGGCAAGAGGGGTAACCATGGCAAGGCTTCCTTCGATCAAATCTCGGCAGCGCTGTCGATCGTAGCTCATACCGGAGATGCACCTATTGGCAAGGGCGCGGCAGAGCCGACTCAGCATTTCGGCGGAATCAAGCAGCTCGCCGGCGATAAGGGGCATCATGATATTGAGTTGAAGGGGACTGTTCTGACAGGCAATGGTAAGGCTTACGTGCTTGCCCATGACCGAGGCGGCCACCTGTACGGCCATTTCGGGAATAACGGGGTTCACCTTTCCCGGCATGATGCTGCTGCCGGGCTGAAGCTCTGGGAGCCTGATCTCCGCAAGACCTGCCCGGGGGCCGCTGGAAAGGAGTCTGAGGTCCTGGGCGATCTTCATTATGATCACCGCCAGGGCGTTGAGGACATCCCCGTATTCAAGACTGGCATCCCTGGCGGCTATTGCGGAAAAGCTGCGATCCATGGCAACAAAGGGACATCCCGTTCCCTCGGCGATATGAGCAGCCGTAAGATCGGCAAAGCTGCGGCTGCTGTTTAGTCCCGTGCCGATCGCGGTCCCGCCGAGAGGGATGCGCTCGAGAACGGGAAAAAGGGCCTTCAGGCGTCGCAGGGCCTGATGCAGTTGATCGGCCCAGGCCGAAAGCTCCTGAAAACCGGTCATGGGAACGGCATCCTGGAGGTGGGTACGCCCAAGTTTGATAACGTCCCTGCTCTCCTCTGCCTTTTTCTCCACCGCTTCCGTCAGATAACGAAGATCCCGAGCAAGGCCCTTGGCTGAGAGCCTGGATGCAATCTGAATTGCAGCGGGAATGACATCGTTACTCGACTGCCCGCGGTTAACCGTATCGTTGGGGTGGACAGGCCCTCTGGAACCGAGAGGGAAGCCAAGCAGCTCATTGGCCCTGGCGGCAACCACCTCATTGGCATTCATATTCCAACTGGTCCCGCTTCCGGTTTGATAGAGATCGATGGGAAACTGATCGCCAAACTTACCGCGACGCAACTCACGGGCAGCCTCTTCTACGGCATCACAGACCGATTCGGGAAAGGTCCCGAGCTCACCATGGGCAACTGCGGCCCCCTCCTTTATCCAGCCGAGGGCGAGCCGAAGCCCTTCGGGGATCCGTCGACTGCTGACGGTGAAATTTTTAACGGCCCGTGCAGTTTGGGCCCCCCAGTAGACATGCTCGGGTACAAGCATCTCTCCCATTGAATCTTTTTCGATACGAAACCCTTTTTTGCTCGCCATGAATGCTCCCATTGACACTTTGAATCGCCCATAGAATACTCTTTGCCATGCAATCAGGTAAAGAGCTACCATCGATTCTTATAACGGGAATGAAGCATAGCGGGAAGAGCTGTCACGGCGAGGCCCTTGCAAAACATCTTACCCTTCCCTTTACCGATCTTGACCGATTGGTTATGAAACGATATTGGGCGGCGGGAGGCAAGGAATCCTCGATTCGGCAACTCTACCGTAATGAGGGGAAACAATGCTTCATGGCTTTGGAGGCTGAGGCCGCCAGGGCTTTGAAACAAGACGAACGGGCAATGGTTGTCTCTACCGGGGGAGGAATTGCCGACAACGACGGAGTTCTTGCGGGGTTTCACGATACGGGTGGAAGATCTTTTCTCATCATTCATCTAAGGCTTCCCGAAGAACTCCTTTTTGCCAGGATCGTGGCAGGGGGCCTGCCTCCCTTCCTTGAGGGTGAGGGAGGAATCGAGGGGGCACGGGAACGCTTCCATCTCCTCTGCCTCAGGAGGGAGAAGGTCTATTGCAGGTATGCCGATCTCGTTTTTGACCTGGAAGATCGTTCGAGAAAGGAAAACAGTCAGATTATCATCAGGGGGGTGGATACCTTCCTTTCTGGTAAAAAGGAGTAGACAATGGCGGGAAACAGCTTCGGAACTCGTTTTCGTATTACAAGCTTCGGGGAGTCGCACGGAAAGGGAATCGGCGTCGTGGTCGACGGAATGCCTCCGGGCATAGAGATCGCCCCGGCCGCAATCCAGTTTCAACTCGACCGGCGAAAACCGGGCCAGTCTCAGGTGACCACCCCAAGAAAAGAGAATGACCAGGTGGAGATCCTCAGCGGGGTCTTTAAGGGGAAGAGTACCGGCACCCCCATTGCCATGTTCATCGCCAACAGAAATCAAAAAAGCGGAGACTACGATCAGTACCGGGACATCTACAGGCCTGGACATGCGGATTTCGGCTACGACAAGAAATATGGCATCAGGGACCATAGAGGCGGCGGCAGGAGTTCCGGAAGAGAAACTGCAGCCAGGGTTGCCGCAGGAGCACTTGCCCGGCTGCTTCTTGAAGCCCGGGGTATCAGGGTCCAGGCATGGACCCTTGAGGCCGCAGGCATTAGGTGTGAAACCTGCGATCCTTCCGTCGTAGAAAAAAACCCGATGAGGGCGTGTGATCCTACTGCCGCCGAAAAGATGTTGACAGCCGTAACCGCTCTTGCAGAAAAAGGCAACAGCGCAGGGGGTATTGTGGAGTGTACCATAAGCGGAGTACCTGCCGGTATCGGCGATCCGGTATTCGATAAGTTGGATGCACGGCTCGCCGGAGCGGTGATCTCCATCGGGGCAGTAAAGGGAATAGAATTCGGTGTCGGTTTTGCGGCGGCACGCATGGCCGGGAAAGCGGACAACGATGAAATGGACGGGAAGGGCTTCTTAAGCAACAATGCAGGCGGAATTCTCGGCGGCATATCGACGGGAGAGCCCATCATCTTCCGTCTGGCGGTAAAGCCTACCCCAAGCATCTCTTTACCACAAAAAACCATCGACTCCGACGGCAGAGAACAGATCATCGAGGTAAGGGGTCGCCACGATCCCTGCATCTGCCCCAGGATCGTTCCGGTGGTAGAAGCCATGGCAGCCCTTACCCTTGTTGATTTTTTACTGGCCGCAGACAAGACTATAGGGTAAGAATCATATGAGGAGAGTTTCATGGATAAGCGCGGAAGGCAAAAACGCTGCAAAAAACTTTTGGTATTGATCCTGTTTACGCTCATGGCCGGCCGCCTCTGGTCCGGTCCGTTCTGGATAGACCTGGAAAGTGGTGGGGCCTTTACCGGCTACAACGATGTGCAGATCCCCTCCGATACGGGTACCCGATTCTCCCTGGCAGATGATCTTGATCCCGATGCTGTTTGGTTCTTCCGCCTCCGCCTCGGCGCCGACTTCGGCCGCCATAGTGTTTCCTTTCTTTATGCTCCCTTGCGTATCACCAGCAACGGAAGTGTGAATAAAGACATTACCTTCCGGGATACGCTATTTCCTGCAGGAACGAACCTCGAAGGAACCTATATTTTCAACTCCTACCGTCTGACCTGGAGCTATGCTCTCATTGATGAGCGCCGCTTTCGCTTTGAAGCCGGGATCACCGGAAAAATACGGGACGCTTCAATCGAGTTGAAGAGCGAAAGCGACGAGGAAATTCGCAAAAATCTCGGTTTTGTCCCGCTTATTCATCTCGATGCCCGATGGAACATTGCCGAACGCTACAGCTTTGTCATCTCCGGCGACGGCCTTGCGGCACCCCAGGGGCGCGCAGAAGATTTCATGGCCGCCCTCCTCTACCGTCCGGAACCCGATATCGAATTACGCCTTGGTTATAGGATACTCGAAGGGGGCTCCGACGGCGGCGGGGAAGTATACACCTTTGGAATGTTTCATTACATCCTGGCGGGCATACGCTATAGGCTGTAGGGGAATTACGCCTCTACCTCAGGCCCTGTTCCGTAGTTTTCCACGATAAAGTCGATGTCCTTATCCCCTCGTCCCGAAAGGTTGACCAGGATGGATTTGCGAGGCTCCTGTCTGGCAAGCTTCATGGCAAAGGCAACGGCATGGGCACTTTCCAGAGCGGGAATGATCCCCTCCTTGCGGCTGAGTGTATAAAAGGCTGCAAGGGCCTCCTTATCGCTGGCAGTCTCGTATACCACCTTCCCTGCATCTTTCAAGGCCGAATGCTCAGGCCCCACCCCTGGATAATCGAGACCGCTGGCGATCGAATAGACGGGATCAGGCTCCCCTTCATCATTCTGCAGAAGATAGCACTTGAAACCGTGTATGAGTCCGGGCTTTCCATAGCACATGGTTGCGGCATGCTCCCCCTTCTGCAGGGAACGGCCGGAAGGCTCAACACCGTAGAGGGTGGTATCCTCTTCGTCGAGGAAAGCCGTGAAAATGCCCATGGCGTTACTTCCACCTCCTACACAGGCCACAACATTGTCCGGCATCTCGCCGGTCATCTCGAAAAACTGTTCTTTTGCCTCAATTCCCACAACCCGCTGAAAATCGCGAACCATCATGGGAAAGGGATGGGGACCGACCACCGACCCGATACAATAGATTGAATTGACAGGGTCCTCAAGATAGGCAGAAAAAGCCGAATCAACCGCCTCCTTTAGGGTCTTCAATCCGGAGCTAACAGGAACGACATTTGCCCCAAGAAGCTTCATGCGGATGACGTTGGGATGCTCTTTCCGAATATCAACCTCACCCATATGAATCTCGCACTCGAGTCCGAAATAAGCGGCGGCGGTTGCAAGAGCGACACCATGTTGTCCAGCACCGGTCTCGGCAATCAGCTTTTTCTTTCCCATGTATTTGGCAAGAAGGGCCTCACCCATACAGTGGTTCAGCTTATGGGCCCCGGTATGGTTGAGATCTTCCCGCTTTAAATAAATCCGCCCCCCCAATTCGTCGGAAAGGGTCCTGGCGTAATAGACCGGAGTAGGACGCCCCTGAAAGTGCTTGCGAATACTGCGAAGCTCGGAAATGAAGTGATGGCTTTTGCTGATTGAATAGTAGGCATCGGTGATTTTGTCCATCTCTTTTTGTAATGCTTCGGGAATAAAACTTCCCCCGTAGGAACCAAAAAAACCCTTTGCATCGGGCTGTTGCTTGAAATAGTCGCGCATGTTTTTCTCCTTCGCGATGTGGTGCATGGCCTTAAGATAGAAGTATGGTAGAAGGCAAATACGTTTCTGTCAAGAGAAACATAGAGAGATATTTGCCGCATCTCTATAACACTAGTATTATTAAACTATCAATAGTGATAAGGATGGTACCTATGGAACAGTTTTCCACCTATATTCCTACGCAAATTCAGTTCGGTTCGGGATCCCTCGAAAGCCTCGGACGTGAAAAATTGCCGGGAAAAAAGGCGCTTATCGTTGTTTCGGCCGGCGGTTCAATGAGGCGTCACGGCTACCTCGACAGGACGGTGGCTCTCCTGAAAAAGCAGGGAATCGATTCGGTTATCTTCGATAAAATTCTGCCCAACCCGATTCTTTCCCACGTCATGGAGGGAGCGGCGCTGGCAAGACAAGAGGGTTGCGACTTCGTCCTTGGTCTGGGGGGAGGGAGCAGCATCGATTCGGCAAAGAGTATCGCCGTCATGGTGAATAATCCTGGAGACTACTGGGACTACATCAACGGCGGCAGCGGTAAGGGAAAGCCGGTTACTGAAGCAGTGCTGCCCATTGTTGCGATAACGACCACCGCAGGCACCGGTACCGAGGCAGATCCCTGGACCGTTATCACCAACCAGGATAAAAACGAAAAAATCGGTTTCGGCACCCCCGACACATTCCCCACCCTCTCGATCGTCGATCCCGAGCTTATGCTTTCGGTCCCGCCGAAACTAACCGCCTACCAGGGCTTCGATGCCTTCTTTCACGCAGCAGAGGGGTATATCGCCAATATCGCCACGCCTATCAGCGACCTCTACGCCCTTGAAAGCGTTCGGCTGATTAGCAGATATCTCCCCAGGGCCGTTGCGGACGGAAACGACATCGAGGCAAGAAGTCAGGTTGCCCTGGCCAATACCCTCTCGGGGATGGTGGAGTCCACCTCAAGCTGTACCTCGGAACACAGCATGGAGCATGCGCTAAGCGCCTTTAAGCCGAAACTTCCCCATGGGGCAGGGCTTATCATGCTCAGCAAGGCCTATTTCACCCACTTTGCATCGGTAGTCCCCCAGAGGCTTGCAGAGCTTGCCGCGGCCATGGGAGAGGAGACCTCCGCGGTACCGGAGGCCGATCGCCCCATGTTGATGGTCACGGCCCTGGAAAAGCTCCAGAGGGCATGTGGAGTCGATGAACTGAAGATGTCCGATTACGGCCTTGAGAAGGCCCAGATCCCTGCGTATGCACAAAATGCCCGCAACACCATGGGAGGACTCTTTGAAATGGACAGGGCCCCGCTGAGCGAGCAGGAGGTCATTGCGATCTACGAAAAGGCCTACCGCTGATGAAGGTGGCCGTCTGCCAGTTTGAACCCCGTCTTGGAGAGGCGGAAGAAAACCGCAAACGGATGGTCGAGCTTTTAGCGTCCATCGATGCGGAGCTTGTGGTGCTGCCCGAGCTCGCCGTCAGCGGTTATAACTTTTCATCAAAACAACAACTGCTCTCTCTTGCCGAAGAGGCAGATGGAAAAACTGCGGAGACTCTCACATCTCTTGCAAAAAAAACCGGCGCCCGATATGTCGTCGGTATTCCCGAGGCTTCCGGCGGGAAACTCTACAACAGCGCCATTATGGTTGGTCCACAGGGTCTTGAGGGAAGCTACCGCAAGGTCCACCTCTTTTATAAAGAGAAGGAGTTCTTTCGGCCCGGCGAGGCCCCCTTCCCCCTGATCGACGTCGACGGGGTAAAAATCGGGCTTCTGATCTGTTTCGACCATATGTTCCCCGAAGCGGCACGGACTCTCGCCCTAAAGGGAGCACAGATTATCTGCCACCCCTCCAACCTGGTGCTGCCGGAGTACGGCCAGCTTACAAGCCGTGTCAGGGCGCTGGAGAATAGGGTTTTCTGGCTTTTGGCAAACAGGACAGGGCAAGAGAAGGGAGCGGCGGGAGAGCTTTCCTATACCGGTGCAAGCCAGATCGTCTCCTGCGACGGTTCGCTTCTTGCGGTCGCAAAGGGAAACGAACAGGGAGCAGACGAGATCATCTATGCCGATATCGATCCCCGGAAGGCAAAAGACAAGGCGGTAACGGCGTTGAACGACCTCTTTGAAGACCGTCGCCCTGCCTTCTACAGCTTGTAAAGGAAGATCCCGCTGCTTGGCTATACCGGATATTCCCTTCGGCTCTTCTCGATCCTTTTTCGGCTTGCACGAATCTCATCGCCGTAGTCGTCAAAGGTTTCCCTGAGAAGACGCCGGAGGGTCGCAAGCCCGAACTCACGGGCACCTACCTCAAAGTTGTGCTCAACCATTCGCTCTCTTCGTTCGCCATCCTGCAGAAGCCGATGCATCTCTTCTACCGCCGAATCCGGGATGATGAGGCGGTTTTCTTCGTCGTAGACATCACGTATTTCGATATTATCGAAACCGGCAATTTTTATATCGGTTTTATAGACCAGGTAGGTTGTCGTTACAATCGGGACCTTTGCAGCAACTGCTTCCAGAAGCGCGTTACCGAACCCTTCCCAGATGGGGAGGTAGGTGACCAGATCGGCATTGACCAACACATCCCGGTTTGTAAACATCATCCGCCCCTTTTCATCATTCCCCCGCTGAGCGGTGACCCTGTCGCTGATAAGCCGCAAATCAATCTTCCGCTCCTTGCACATGGAACGAATCTGGCCGATGTAGTCCTGATCGGGTTCATCTCCCTGATAAAGGCTGATGACAAAACGAACTCTGGAGGCCAGTTCCGGATAGCGGAGCAGGAAGCGCCCAACTAATTCCACCGAGTCCTCGATCCGCTTTCTTCTGACGATTCGCGTCGGCTGGATAATGAGGATATCATCATCGGAAAAACCAAGTTCGGCACGAAAACGGCTGTTGTAATCATCCCTTTTCGGCGGATGCTCGAAATCCTCGCAGTTGGGAATCACCCGGGGGTGAACCCGCTTAAAGGAGCGCAGAATATGTTCGGCATAACTTGAAAGCACTACATGCTCGAGGCCCGGTTCGGCGGGAGGCATGATCATGCCAAGGAGTTCTTCGATATGATTGTGGCTGAAACGACTTCGCTCCCACCAGAAATCGTGGTGATGAAAGATAGTGGCGACCCGCCGCTCCGTAGAAAGCTTGTATACCGCCATACCCGCAAGCAGTGCCATCGGCATGGCATTTGTATTCTGTGCGATGATCACATCGATACCATAGCGCTGGATCATACCGAAAAGCTCGTTCGCCAGCCTAGTTCCCTGATCCTCGAGCTTCTCAAGCAGACGTTCCTTACGGTCGTCGGAAAGCCGAAACGGACCGCTGCGAAGATGGGGAAAAAACCAATTCTCATACTCGAGTTGGTCCTCACTGCCGAAACGGAGATCGGAAACCACAAACTGCCTCTCTTCGGGGATCGAAGAGAGGGGTTTCGGGTAGAATCCCGCAAAGGTATAGAGCTCATGCCCCTGGGCGAGAAGGACATCGATCCACTTGTCTACTTCGAGGGAAACGCCGTCAACATCGCCCAGTTTTCCACAAATGATTGCCACACGAAAGGTGTCGGGTACCTGTTTTGCCATAGAGTATTATCCTATCGTACTGAAAAAAGTGGGCCCATGTGCCCCTTCCAACGGGGGTTCTTACTGGACATGTCCTCGTTGTAGAAGGGAGGCGGAAGAGGAGTCGAATCGGGCTGAATGATTCGCAGAAGGTAGTTACTTATCCACCGGGAAAGCTGGAGAACAACCATTTTATGGCGCAAACGCCCCTGCACATCCCGATTCAAAATCTCGGGGATGGTGCTGGTGGTAACGATCTCGTCGAGAACGGAATCGTTGAGGTTGCTTCTGCACTCTCGGCTGGAATAGAAGTGGGTTACGAAAAAAACAATCCGATTGGGATTGGCACTCTTGAGAAGGCGGCACGCCTCGATGATGGTATTTCCCGTTCTGACCATGTCGTCGATGATGACGATATCCCGTCCGGCAAGATCGGAAAGCGCGATCTCTGACTCGGGTGACAGATCGATCTCGACACAACGTTCGTCTTTGCGACATTTGTCAAGAAAGACCAGGGGGACATCATCTCTTCCGACGGACTCTTTTACACGTCGTACAAAATTAAGTGCACCCTTGTCGGGGGCGCAGAGTACCATGCCCTTCTGTGAAACGACGTCGGAATCGCTGAGATAGTCCGCATAGAGATCATCGGGAAGAAGATTATGAAAACGTCCCTCAAAACGGTCCATGAAAATAGCCTGAACGGAAACAGAATGGTTGTGCACGGTCACGATTTCATCGATCCCCGCCGCCTTGAGCAGATCGGCATAGAGGCGGGCGGAAAAGGGCTGGCCGTCGAATTTTTGATAATCTTCTTCGTTTCTCACGAAGGCGGTATAACCGTGCTCGCGTCTCGGCCCCCTGTCCTGAGCGCTGTAAAACAGATCGGGTTCGAGAAGAATCACCTTATCGGCCCCGTTGTCCCGGGCAGCCCTTGCAATAAGGAGCGTACGCATCGCAAGTTCATCCCGGCTGCTGCTCCCGTAATTGGTGCTGATGATCACAACGGCCTTCCCTTCAAGCTGCCTGCCGGGCTGGTCGTTGGATCTGTCGGAGATGATGAAACGGGGACAAAATTCGGTGTTTACAAAGCTTTTCAGACTAATAAGATCGGAGTAATCCTCGTGCTGCTGGAGATGATGGGCTACATCTTCCACAACAGGATTGTCGGCCACGGTTCCAACAATCACCACATTTTGCATTACACGCCCCTCCCCTTCTGGTCAGAATCGTAAAGTCCGGTCGCACGCTATTCTACCCGTTTTGCGCCTCGGTGAAAAGCGGTTCTTTTTTTAACAGTGCAAGATCACGCAAAAAGAAAAATCCGGTGACCATCGCGGCAAGGAAATCGGAAATAGGGGGCGCAAACCAAATTCCGTTCAATCCGAGAAGCGAGGGCAAAAAAACAATAAGCGGAATGAGGAAAAGCACCTGACGGCTCATGGAAAGAATCATAGCCTTCTGAGGCTGACCGGTGGCCTGGAAGTAGTTGGAGGAGACCACCTGAAATCCAACGATGGGTAACATCAGAAAGAATTTTCTCATGGCAGGAACGGCCATGGCAAGAAGATCTCCGTTTCCCGGAGCAAAAAAAGCGATCAGCTTAGAAGGGAAAAGCTGGGCAAGGCAGAAACCGAGGCTTGTAATCGCCGTGGCTGCGAAGATGGCAAGCCAAATGGTCTGCCGCACGCGGGCAAAGGAACGTGCCCCGTAGTTGTAGCCGATCAAAGGTTGAGATCCCTGGTTCAGACCGAAAATGGGCATCATGATGAACATCAGGATGGAATAGATGATCCCCATGCTGCTGATCGCAAGATCACCACCGTATCGTTGCAGCTGGTTGTTGAGAATCATATTCAAGACGCTGGATGTCAGCTGCATAACAAAGGGGGCACTGCCGAGTCCGCATATCCGCAGCACGGTGGTTCTGTCCAGACGCATCCCTGCAAGAGAGATGGAAAGAACACTTTTCGGGCCGAAGAAGTAGCTGAGGACCCAGATACTGCTGACAAGCTGACTGATAACCGTTGCTATGGCTGCTCCGCGAATCCCCATATCGAGCACAAAGATAAAAACAGGATCAAGGATGATGTTGATTCCCGCCCCAATCAGCATAGTGATCATGGCCGCCCGAGGATTTCCTTCGCCTCGAATAAAGTTATTGAGACCGAATCCGATCTGATTAACCAGAACACCGAGCAGGATAACGCTCAGATAATCTCTGGCATAGGGAAGCGATTGTTCACTGGCTCCGAAAAGCTTCAGCATGGGATCAAGAAAGATCAACCCGAGGGCCATGAGCAAAAGAGAGACAATGATCAGCAGTGTAAAGGAGTTTCCCAGTATCCTACGGGCAAAATCCCGGTCATCTTCCCCCAGGGCGATAGAGAGTGCCGACGCTCCGCCGATTCCGATCAACATACCAAAAGCCATAATTACGAGCATAACGGGAAAACCCACGGTAGCACCGGCAATTCCCATGGGGCCGATCCCGTTTCCGATGTAGATTCTGTCTACGATGTTATAGGTAGCCTGTACCATCATGCCGGCGATGGCTGGCAGTGAGAAGCTGAGCAACAGGCGAGGTATACTCCCCGTGCCCATCATTTTTGATCTGTCCATATCCGCCCACTTTGCACCGGAGTAGATCAGAAGGTCAAGTATCTACTCCAACCATTTGCCTCATAGCGTCCGCAAAGGGCCTGAACGGCCGCATCGACAGCCCCATCGCCTTCCTTCGGATAGTCGGGCAACTCCCCGGACTCGAGGCCGAAAGAGCGGATAGCATTCCCTGCGGTGAGCATCTCGATCTTCTCCTCTGACATACCGACTCGCCTCATCTCCCTTATGAGGAGAGGCCAGGCGACCAAAGAGGGAAGTCCGGAAGCAAAGCCCTTCCGCTTATCATCGATACGGTGGGGCGCATGATCGCTCTCGATCCAATCGATCCGTCCGCTCACAAGAGCATCCCAAAGCACGCTCCTGCTCTCGGGAGAACGTAAGGGAGGATTGACCTTAAAAAGCAGGCCATCCTCTCCTTCAGGAACCAGGGAGCTGTCCAAAAGCAGATGGTGAGGGGTCGCCCCACACGTGATGCGAAAGGAAAGCTCGCCGTCGGCCGAGGCCCTTCTCGCTTCCTCAACAAGGCGAAGGGCGTCAGGAGAGGAGATGTGGCAAATGTGAAGTGTTCCGGAAAAGCCGGCCAGTCGCGCGGATGCTATCTGATCGGCAACCGAAGCAGCTTCCGCCTCCTCAGGACGGGCAAGGGAGTGGGTGGAAGGCTTCGCAGGGTCCCAAAGATCAGGGGAAAAGAGCCCCTCCTTTTCGCAATGGACCGCTACAAGGCCCTTGTATGATTCCCGGGCAAGACGTTCCCAAATCGCTTCTTGCCGTTCTTTTTCAACAACGGCCAAAGAGCCGGTCGAGCGACCGGCGAAAAGCTTCATACCGATGACTCGGGGAAAAAGTTCCCGCCAGAGGGCCACCATCTCGGCAACCTGGTCTCCGTCAGAAGTAAGCCCCCCGTAAAGGGCATAAAAGGGGGCAGCCTTTTTTGCACGTGCAGAGAGAGCGGCAGCGGCCCCTGCGGCATCGGAAAGTCGCCTGCGCACATGATACTCGTCGATTAAAGGCGGCTGACAATTGGGCATATCGAAAAGGGCACAGACTCCGCAGAGCATGGCACTCTCCATGCCGTGGTACAGGCTTTCCTTGTCTATCTGTTCCCAATCGCGAAGGTGAACATGCGGATCAATGATCATCGGAAAAATCTCCCGGCTTTACGCCCCGCGCCTCAAGTTCGGCAAGGGTGAAAAAGGTGCCCTCTCTGCAGGTGAGCTTTCCGGCACAGACACATTCGCCACAGAGCCCCACACCGCAACGGGTGGGTGTCTCTATGCTGAGGCTGATTCGATCCGAAGGAATCCCGGCGGCCCGGCCAGCGGCTGCGGCGGCCTCCATGAAGGGAGCCGGGCCTATAACATAAAGAGCACCCTCCTCCGCCGCTCCCTCTGCAGCAAGCTCGCCGGCAAAGACCTTGACAGCCCTGCCGATCACTCCATCGTCCTGAACCACCTGGTATGAGCCCAAGGCGGAAAGCTCTTTGGAAAAGAGGGTGTCGGCTTCACTCTTCGTCCCTGCCGCCGCTTCCCGATCGGAAAGGGCCATGAAAATCGAAAGCTCGCTTCCTCTGCCGACTAGGGCGGAGGCGAGGGTGGGGACCACGGCAAGTCCCGTGCCTCCGGCAAGGATCCAGGCCCGCCGGGTAACAGGAAGCTTTGCACCGCTGCCGTACATTCCCCGCATGTACAGGGTATCCCCCGCTTCCAGGGCACAGAGGGCACGGGTCATCTCGCCCCGCTCACGAACCAAAAAGGTGAGAGGATCGGAAAGGGCAACGGAAAAGGGCTTCTCCCCTACTCCTGGAATCCAGAGGAACACAAACTGCCCGGCCTCAAAGGGAACCCTCCCGTCGAGGGTGATCCGACGCAAGCCCCCGATCCCCGACCGCGCCGAGCTGATTCGATAGGGCCGGTAGACCATCTGAGGCCTTTTTATCCTTGGAACGGCCGGGCGTACAGCTTTTTCGGATTCTTCCGAAAGGGCAAGTTCCTCGAACCATCCCTCCCAGTCTTCAGGCCTCACCATGGCAAAGGCACTACCGATGCCGACGACATTTGCCCCGGCCTCCCGCATGGCGGTCACACCTTTCGCATCTTCGACCCCCCCCATACCGATGATAAGGGGATCTGTCCCGATCTGCTCTCTGATGCTCCTGACCTTTTCCACGGCCTCGTGGTGAATCCAACGTCCGGACTTCCCGCCCTTTCCTCCGTGGATGTTCATCAGTATCGGCTTACCGGAATGTTTTTCGATGTATAGCTCGGGTCCGAAGGTGTTGACCGCAACAAGGCCGTCGGCCCCCGCCCTCATTGCCGCTTCAGCCACAGCCCCGATATCTTCGGTGTTGGGCGTAAGCTTTGGGAGAAGCGGAAGGTCCGTCACCTCACGGATTGCCCTGACGTAACGCGCCACAAGCTCAGGCTCGACTCCGATGCTCATACCGTAGCCAGGCGCAGCATGGGGGCAGGAAAAGTTTAATTCAAGGGTGTCCGCAACAGGGGAAAAGCCCTCGGCAAGTCGAACGAACTCCTCCGGACTGCTGCCGGAAAGGCTTACGTTCAGAAGCGCACGCATCTTCCAGGAACTTCTGAGGCGAATCAGTTCTTCGACAGCCTTTCCCATCCCGGGATTACGTAGACCGACGGCATTTCCAAAAGAGCCTGCAGAGGCCTCGACGATGACAGGCTCCCGGTTCCCCGGATTCGGGGCAAGCTGGTAGCTCTTGGTGGTAATCATCACCAAACCGGGGATACGGCGATCGAGTTCCCGAATCATCTCGGGGCGGGTTGAGAGGATGCCGCTTACCGTGGCAAAACCACCGAATAACCCACCTTCGCAACCAAGACGACTTCGAAGCATATCCCGCCTGCTGCCAGCATCCTTCGGCCAGGAAAGTCCGAAGCGATTTTTCTCAGAACTCACGGCAGCTCTCCTCGATGAGCCGGGCAAGGGCATCGGTGGATAGCCTATCCCAATCCGGGGGAGGGGCAAGCTTCCGTTTCACCCAGGGATGAGTGATGCCGCTGGAAGAGTTGATGCGTGCAAGATCGATGGGATAGCCGCTTTGCGAAAGCGTGCGGACCGTCACCCCGGCACTACCCCCCTGACCGCCGACACCGGGAATAAGGAGAGGAACCTGCTTCGATGCGTAAAAAGCGGCGAGTTGGGCAAGCTCCTGGGGATTGGTAGCCCCGACAACCGCCCCGCAACCGGGAAAACGAGCGGCGCTTTCGGTTATGGCCCGGGCTACCGTCATGTAGAGCGGCGCAACCTCTCCCGCATCGTCACGAAGTTCCAAGTTCTGAAGCTCCGCGCCACCGGGATTACTGGTACGATTCAGGATATAGACCCCCTTTCCCTTTTCGCACCAGGAGGCAAAGGGAGCGGTGGAATCACTGCCCATGTAGGGGGCTACTGTCACAGCATCTGCCTCCCAGCAGGCAAAGGCCTCCTGGGCATAGTTCGCACTGCTGCTTGCAATGTCTCCCCGCTTCGCATCGAGGATGACGGGAACACCGGGAAAGGCTTCCTCGATCATCGTCAACACCTGTACAAGGGCCTGACTTCCCGAGAAATCGCCCTCACGGGGCCGATCCAGCCGATGATAATAACCGATATTCGGCTTAAAGGCAGCGGGATAGAGAGAAAGGGTGATCATACGGTCAAAAAGGGTTTCGAAGGTCTTCATCACCCGTTGGGCAGGAGGCAGCTCTTCAAAGGGGAAATGCTCGGGCAGCGGATCCAACCCGAGACAGACGATATTGCCCTGTTTCTGCGCGCTTGTACGCAATGACTCTATATACATCTTCACTCTCCTTTTTTCGGCGGGAAACCGTTTTTTTCTCCCCATCCAAAGGGATCGCTTCTCCAGCTGCGAAGCTGCTTCTCTTCTTCCGAATCGATATCGCCGCGGCGGCGGGCCACCTCTATGAGAGTGTTGTAATCAAGAATGGGATGACAGCGGCATGCCGGATCTAAGGTCGAGAAGGCATCGGCCGCCTTATCCAGGCCGTACGAAAAGATGGCGAGGCAAAGGGGAACGTCCGCCCCGCATTCCCGCAGGGCGTTGAGGGCGGCAATACTGCTGCCGCCGGTGGATATAAGGTCTTCCACCAAAACCAGACGCTTGGCAGCGAGTTCTTCCGGAGAAGCAACCCCTTCTATGCGATTGCCCATGCCATGGCCCTTGGACGAAGAACGGACATAAACCAGAGGAAGCTTGAGCTGGTCCGCCAACGTAGTTGCATGGGGTATCCCTGCTGTAGCGGTACCGGCGATGATGTCGACGTTTTCTTCCTCTTCGAGCATGAGACGAAAGGCAGATGCCACCAGGTTTCGGGATTCCCAGGAAGAAAGCAGCATTCGGTTATCATTATAGATCGGCATATGATAGCCGGAGGCCCAAAGAAAGGGATTCTCCGGGCTCAGGCGGATTGCCCCGATGGTAAGGCTTGCCTCTGCGAGAGCAACCGCATATTCATGTGCTCTATGCCTACTGTTCATTTCCAGATCTCCTTGAAGGTGTGTGGTTTCTCGCAATATTTGCATACGAAAATATCTCCTGCAACCCGGAAGAACTCAGCAGGGACCGACTCGCCGTTCGAGGGGTGGCTGATACATGCCGTATTACTACAACTGATGGTGTCGAAATTGTATATTCTCGGCGGCATATGCAGCCGCAGCTTTTTCACAACCCTGCTTTCATGGATGATGTTGAGGGTGCTTCCCGGTGCGATAGCCGCAAGTTGCTTCATCTGTTTCCCGTCAAAGCCCGAGAAACCGGGACGAAAAATGATCCCTTTCATGGTACCGGGGGCGATGCGGCTGCTGGTTACCCACTCGCCGCCCTTTCCGTAGAGCTTGAGAACCCCGATGATTCGTGCCATGTGCTCTCTGATCTCCTGCTCGCTGTCCCCCCGGCAAATATGATCGATCACGATACCGTCGGAGATCGGATTTACCCCCTCGGCATACTGCTTCGGCGGCCCATCCTGGGCAACGGGGACCTCCTGAAGGAAGGGCTCATCATCGACCGAAGCAAAAGCCCTTTTTGACTTGGGAACAAAATCATCTCCGATTTTTCCGGCGATGAGAGAGAGCAGTACGATACGGATCAATTTCCCGTTGATCGACTGGTTCTCCCAGCCGTTGAGCTCGGTATCGTCAAGAAAGGTGGGAATGGTCGGGTGCTCTTTGTGCCGGGGAAGGGGATGATAAAATTTCGTTCCGTCAGCGATTTTCGAAAGGAAGTCCCTTCGAAAAACGATCTTGCTGCGGAGTTCATCCTGCCGTTTCAGAATATCGTCGCCCATTCGTTCCAGCTGAGGGCGGGTAAAATACCAGATCGGTGCCGTATTCGCTTGGGAAAGATACTCTTCGATGGAAGGAAATGTGCGGATAGCGAAATCGTTCTCTTCCATTTTCCTAACATAGTATTCGGGCATGGCAAGTTCCTTCGGTGCAATCAGATCAACCGAAACCGAACCAAAGAGCCTTAACCCGTCGACCTTCGAATGGACCGTTCTGCCGTGATACAAATCTCCCACAAGGGCAATATGCAGCCTGGATTCGTCCCAATCAAGCTGTTCAAGGAAGCTGAACTCATCGAGCAGCTCCTGGGTCGGATGCTCGTGCTTACCGTCTCCGGCATTGATGAAGGCAGGGGGCACGGAAAGCCCGTTTCGGCGGGCAAACTCCTTTCCGTTTTCTTCAAGCCATCGACAGACCCCTTCCAGGGTACTGCGGACAATAAAGATCTTATTATCATAGCCGCAAAGGGTATTGAAGGTATCGGCATAGCTCTCTTTTTTATTGATGGAGCTGTGTCCGACATCGAGGCTGTTGAGTTTGACTCCATGAAACTGGGCCGCATTTTTGAACGACTCCTTTGTCCGGGTACTGTCCTCCAGAAATACCTCGTAGATACCGAAGTCGCCGTCGTCGATGCGATACTCATCGACGGTTTTCCTGTCGCCCTCTAAAAGTGCCTGCTTCAATCTTCTAGTATGCGAAAAAAGATAAAGCCGTTCTTCCTGACTGAAGTCCCTGATAACTGCCAGGGTCCTCCCCTGAAACGTATTGGTATTCATCCTTCCTCCTTAATAACATTGGGGCAAAAAAAAACCGGCACAACGGCCGGTTGATTAATCATAAAAAATTCATCGGAAAAACAGGACGGAAGATGCATC
The DNA here is from genome assembly GCF_000378205.1 of Sediminispirochaeta bajacaliforniensis DSM 16054. Classification (NCBI taxonomy): domain Bacteria; kingdom Pseudomonadati; phylum Spirochaetota; class Spirochaetia; order Spirochaetales; family Spirochaetaceae; genus Sediminispirochaeta; species Sediminispirochaeta bajacaliforniensis. Next base: position 111,020 of record NZ_KB899409.1, read on the forward strand.
CCGTTTCCCACCGGATGCTTTACGTTGCCTATACTCCGCATTATCCTTGCTTGACCCATATTAGGAGGAGTATACCCGAGAAACACATTTTTTTGCAAGCCCTTTCATAGCCCACTTCATTATCCTATGCCAATCCTATACGGCGTTGTCTCCACAAAATCGGAGAGAAGCTTGCATGATCGGAGAGATTGGTTATAATTTACCTATGAAAACAATCAACGAAAAAATCAGATGGGGAGTCCTCGGTGCCGCAAATATCGCACGGAAAAGCGTTATTCCCGCGGCCCAGAAATCCAGACAGCTTGAAATAACAGCCATTGCCAGCAGATCGGAGGAAAAGGCGCAGGAAGCGGCCGAATCCCTCGGCATAAAGAAATACTACGGAACCTATGAAGCGCTGCTGAAGGATCCCAACATCGATGCACTCTACATTCCCTTGCCAAATCATCTCCATGCACAATGGGCGATCGCGGCAATGGAGGCAGGCAAGCACGTATTGTGTGAAAAACCCATCGCCCTTTCTCTGGAGGAGATCGATGCGATGATCAGAACCAGAGACAAAACAGGAATGAAGATTGGTGAGGCCTTCATGGTAAAAAGCCATCCCCAGTGGGAGGCTGCCGTAACATTGAAAAAAGAGGGAGCCATAGGAACGCTGACCGGAGGACAGGGAAGTTTTACCTATTACAACGATAATCCTCAAAATGTCAGAAACATGTACAACAAGGGAGGAGGAGGTTTGTGGGACATCGGTGTGTATCCGGTTTTCACCAGCCGTCTCTTCTTTGGAGAAGAGCCGGAATCGGTCTGTGCGGTCGTGGAAAGCGACCCCCAATTCGGTATTGATCGACTTGCATCTGCGATACTGAAATTCCCTTCCGGACAATTCTCTTTCATCTGCGGTACGCAGACAAACAGTTATCAGCATATTCGCTTCTTCGGAACAAAGGGAACGCTTGAGATTCCCATGCCTTTCAATCCTTCTCCCAAGGAAAAGGCCAATATCCTACTCTCCGGCACGAAAGCGAATAAACAACCACAGACGATCTCCTTCGACGCTGTAGATCAGTACACCCTCGAACTGGAGGCCTTCTCCGAAGCAATCAGAACAGGAGGAGAGGTACCTGTGCCTCTGGAAAACAGCAGGCATAACACCGCCGTCATATTGGCCCTTTTCAGGGCAGCCGAACAAGGGAAATGGGAGAGCGTATAGTCTACATATGAAAACACTTTCAAGTTTGACGACACGCCGCCTTTACCTTTTGCTTTTTTTATTGCTCTTCATCCTAGTGCTGGTCATCCTTTTTTCGGTTACCGCCGTAAGATTTGAGACAATGAGTACCGACTACCGGGCGGCTCTGAATAAGATCAACGGAGTAATCACTGAATTACACCATATCAGACTCATGCCGCCGGATCAGCGAAGCTTCGACCGCCTTGAGGAGCGTCTGGCCGCCCTTTTCGAAACCCCGGCGATTACAAGGGGAAGGGCCGAGCCGACAGAGGATCTACATGATCTTGTGGCGAAGCTGAAAGAGGGGAGCATCACTTTTGATCAAGCCGTCGATGTGGTGGGTTCTGTTGCACGAAACCTGTCCACCCGCTTTTATCAAAACAGGAAGTGGGTCATCTCCATCGCAGCCTTTGATATCATTCTCAACCTGGCGGCTATCGTCATTCTCCTTGTGGTAACCCTGAGCCTCAGGAGCGCGACACACTACTTCTACGGACAAATCGGCAGAGGTCTGGAATCTATGCAACAGGTTCTCAACTACGAGCAGGATCGACTTGAACTCATCCCCCCGAAATGGGAAGAGGGACGGCGCTTAAATGAGGCGGTCAGGCGTTTCACCGAACAGATCGATCAGGATCGAACACTGCGGGAGATGGAGCTACAGACAAACATCGAAGCGCTTCTTCCCATGGTAAAGGAGCTAATGGGGAACAAAATTCCATGCGATCGCATTTCGGTTGCCTTTCTCGACACCCAGGGAATCGTCATTGCAGAGGCGGCCATCAGTTCCATGGAAAAAGTCGTACTCGAACCTGGGTTTACGGAGCACATAAACAACACCACCCTGTCCAGGGTCATTGCACAGAAGGAACCGAGGATCATTAACGATCTTGAATCCCACTACGAGACAGTACATGCATCGATAGCGACCAGGAATATTATCGAAGAGGGAATCAGATCGAGCATAACAGTCCCGCTGTTTTTCGAAAATCGATGCGTCGGCTTCTTTTTTATCTCGAGCAGGATGAAAGATGCATACCGTAAAAACCACGCATATCATGCAAGAAGAATCGCCTATACCATAAAGCAGAACCTTTACTACACCTTTGTCCTTCAGCAGGTCATAGCCGAATCCGCCACAGCCTTTGTAAAGCTGACGGAAAAAAAAGATAACGAAACGAGTCTCCATATTCTTCGAATGGCCCGCTACAGCTATCTTACCGCCCGCCAGCTTCTTAATTCAGGAGTATACTCACTATCTCCCAGGTTCATTCGGGAAATACTCTGGTTTGCCCCCCTCCACGATATCGGTAAGATAGGTATCCCCGACTCCATTCTGTTAAAGCCGGGACCTCTCAACCCTGCAGAACGAAGCATCATGGAAAGTCATGTCACCATAGGGGAAGAGGTGATTTGGTCGATGGACAGAGGCTTGCGGAAGACGATGGAACATTCACTGCTGCGAACCGCCATCGACATCATCAAAAGTCATCATGAAAAATGGGACGGCAGCGGCTATCCCGACGGATTGAGGGGGGAATCCATTCCCCTTGCGGGAAGAATTACCGCCATTGCCGATGTATTCGATGCATTGACAAGCAGGCGTTCGTATAAAGAACCCTTTTCTGTGGAAAAATCCCTAGAAATTATACGAAACGGCAAGGGTAGTCATTTTGATCCGGTGGTGGTGGAGGCCTTCGAGACCACACTGCCCGAGATACTCGCTTTCTACGAAACCCACAAAGAGGTGTGACAAACTATGAGTCCTCTTACCCTCTATGGAGCCGCCGCAACACTATTCCTCATCATGGACCCCTTCGGAAACATTGCAACATTTCTTTCGGTCCTCGCCTCGGTTCCCCAGCGACGAAGAAAAAAGATTATCATTCGTGAAATGCTTATCGCCCTCGTCATTCTTATGCTCTTTCTCTTCTTTGGAAAATATATTCTTGAGGGAATGCAGATCACCGAACCGGCCTTAAGCATATCGGGAGGAACGATTCTGTTTCTCATTGCGGTGAAAATGATCTTTCCAACAGGCGGCGGAGGAGACAGGCAGCAGCCGGAAAGTGAACCTATTGTTGTGCCTCTTGCGGTCCCCCTGGTCGCCGGCCCTTCCGCGATGGCAATGGTCATCCTTTTTTCCACTCAGGCACCGGAGAAAATACTTCTCTGGCTTCTCGCCCTTCTCATAGCCTGGAGTCTCAGTGCACTTATCCTCATCAGTGCCGAAACCTTGAGCAAACTTCTCGGACCCCGTGCAATTAAGGCGATCGAGCGGCTGATGGGAATGATTCTCACCACCATGGCAATACAGATGCTCCTCAGCGGAATTGCCTCGTTCGTTTCCTCGCTGTGACGCGCTATTGGCCAAGCAAGAACAATCTGCTACCATCTTTTTTTATGGAGGCTCGGTGATGTCTGTGTACCGAATTCATTTTACCTGGAACAAAAAAGAGGTTGCCATAAAGGCGACCAGTCTTGATTTGACTCATCCCTACTTCGTCTCCATGAAAGGGCTTATCCTTCCGGAAAGCAACGGCCTCATCATCGATCCCAGTCGGGATGAACTCACAAAGGCCTTCGGGGAAGCAGACCATATCATGATCCCTTTTCAGACCGTCTCCCTCATAGAGGAGTTAAAAGACAGCGATCCTGCCGACGAACTCGGTCTACGGCACAAGGTCACCCCTTTTCACCTCATCGAAAACGAGGATGAAGGCAAGGATGACCAGGATAAAGAGCCGGAAGCCTAAACGACTCCAGGCCCTATTAATCTTCCATCAGAAGAAACAATATCGGAAACAAGGGTGAGCTTATTCCGGGCAAGAGAGACGGCTGGAACGCTATCGTCGCCCGAAAGGAAGCGAGCGATGGCGGTTCGTTTTTTTTCACCCAACGCAAGGAGCACTATCTCGGAACCGGCATTGATCCAGGGAAAAGAGAGGGTAATGCGGCGATGGGGATGATTAGGGGATTCGGAGATGAAGGCCTCTTCGCGCCGCTTCCAATCGGTAGGACAACAGGGAAAGAGAGAGGCTACATGGCCATCGTTCCCAAGCCCGAGAAGCGTCAAGGTCGGTGGCGCAAGCCTCTCATCAGAACCTGGAGATCCTGAACCGAGCACCTGAACAAGAAAATCGCGAGGATCGGCATCGGGCGGAAAAGGATGAAAGCGTTGTTCAAGCCCTTCCCAGCCGCCTGTCAGGTGTTCCCGAATAAGGCGGGCATTACTGTCGGGGTGGGTCTGAGGCACGATGCGCTCATCGGCCTGTATCAAAACCAGGGGCTCCCAGAAGGAGGCTCCCCTGCTCTTCCCTTCATCCCGCCAAAGATGGAACAGCGGTAAGGGAGAAGTTCCTCCGGGCACGGCAACAACGACGGGGTATGGGGAAGCGGAAACCAAGGCTTCGATACGCCCATAGATTAGTCGCGCCGCATGATCGGCATCTTGTACCGCAAGAAAATTCATTTTACCCCCAGAGGCTCTATCCAGTGCCTGCCTTCTCGTTCGATCAAGTCGTGGGCCTCACCAGGCCCCCAGGTTCCGGCAGGATAGAACGGAATCGAATCCCGTGACTCCCAGTAGCTAACAAACGGATCGGTAAAGGACCAGGAAGCCTCCACATCATCCTGACGAACAAACAACGAGGCATCTCCCCGCATGGCATCGAGGATAAGCCGCCTGTAGGGAGGGATGGCCCGGGTCCCGAAGGTTTCTCTATAACTGAAGCGAAGGTCTACGGGATAGAGCATATTGGCGGCTTCCGGATATTTTACGCCGATATGCAAATCAATCATCTCCTCCGGCTGAATAACAATCCTGAGAAACGAGGGTTCTAAGGGGTTGCAGTCGTCGCGGAAAAGCTTAAGCGGGGGTTGCTTGAACTGTAAGATGATCTCCGTTCCCTTTACAGGGAAACGCTTACCGGTACGCAGGTAGAAGGGAACCCCTGCCCAGCGCCAGGAATCGATATAGACCTTTGCAGCGAAAAAGGTGGGAACGACAGAGGCGGAATCGACCCGGTCCTCCTCGCGATAGCCCGGCACCTTTTTACCTGCAATGTTCCCCGCAGCATACTGCCCAACCACCGAGCAGTCGGCAACCTTGTCGATGGAGACGGGACGAAGCGAGCGGAGCACCTTGATCTTCTCATCCCTGACCCGTTCGGCGTGAAAATCGGTAGGAGGCTCCATTGCAACAAGAGCAAGCAGCTGCAAGAGATGGTTCTGAAAGATATCCCTGATTGCTCCGGTCCTTTCGTAGAAACCTCCGCGATGGCCGATGCCGATATCTTCCCCCACGGTGATCTGTACAGAATCGATCCCGTTGCGGTTCCATATCGGCTCAAAAATACCATTGGCAAAACGAAAAAAGCTGATATTCTGAACCGTCTCCTTCCCCAGATAGTGATCCATACGAAAGATCTGCTCCTCCCGAAAGGCGGAGGCAACAAGGATATTCAGCCTTCGGGCGCCGGAAAGATCCTTCCCAAAGGGTTTTTCGATGATGATTTTCACCCGCCCGGCTTCCGTCGGCAGAGAAGAGGCGGCAATTTGATTGATAATGGTTTCGTAACTTGCCTCGGGAACAGCCAGATAGTAGAGCAGCTGTTCGGCATCGGGGAAAGATTCGATGAGCGTCGCAAGACGATCGTAGCCCTCCGCCTTCTCAAAATGGCCGTAAAGGAAATAGAGGCGGGAAAGAAAGCTGTCGAGATCGTCAGCCCGATGATCGGGGCACTCCTCCTCAATAGACTGACGTACAAGAGAGCGAAATTGGCCGTCATCCAGTTCCTGCCGTCCATAGGCAGCAATGGAAAAGGTTTGAGGGAATTCTCCCGAGCTAAAGGCATTGAACAGGGTGGGAAAAAGTTTCCTCCTGCTCAGGTCCCCTGCTCCTCCAAAAATGATGAGCGAAAAAGGAGAGACGGGAACAGCCTCCTCGACATCGCATTCCGTCATATCAAGCTCTCCGATGAACTGACGAGAACGCCCTTCGTCCTAAGTTCCCCTATCCGCTTATCGGAAAAACCAGCAGGCTGATCGACAGGCCTGCAAAGATCCTGCAGTATCGTCGTTTTATACCCAAGGGCAAGGGCATCAAGGGCTGAAAAAAAGACACACCAATCCAGGGCGAGGCCCGAAAGAAAAACCGTATCGATTCCGCAGGTCTGCAGATAGCCATGAAGTCCGGTAGGGGTTTTTCCGTCGTTTTCAAAAAAAGCCGAGTACGAATCGAGGTGGAGGGAGGTTCCTTTTCTTAGTATCAGATCGGCCCTGTCGATATCCAGGGCGGGATGAAAATCGGCTCCAGTCGTTCCTGCCACACAGTGATCCGGCCATAAATTTTGGGCGATACCGTTGGTCTCTATCCGATCATAGACCTTTTTCCCCTCATGGGTGGAGGCAAAGGAAACATGACCTAAGGGGTGCCAATCGGCGGTAGCCACCACTTTCCCGAATCCCGAACGGCCGGGGGAGTCAAGCAGACGGTTGATAGGTGGGACAATTGCATCCCCGTCCGTAACGGCCAGGGCACCTTCGGGACAAAAATCGTTCTGAATATCAATTAATATTAATGCGCTTGCACTCATGTCTCCATCATACACCAAAGCCCTGTTCATTGCCAGGTTGGTAGATGGGTGAAAGAAGGATAGTTTGACCTCCGTTGCCATCGGTGATATTTTCAAGAAAGGCATACCGCCGAAGGGGAACAGATGAAGATCGAAATCAAAAATTGCGAAATCATGCAATGGAAGGATGGAGGAGCAGAGTTCCTCCGGGGCAGCATTGCAATCGGGGAAGGCACCATCCGGAGTATAGGAGAAATTCCAAAGAGTTTTTCTCCCGACCGCGTCATTGACGCAGGGGGCGCCCTTGCCCTTCCCGGCTTGGTTAACGCCCACACCCACGTCTCCATGAGTCTTCTCAGAAATCTTGCCGATGATCTTGAACTGATGAAGTGGCTTCAAGATAAGGTATGGCCCATTGAGGAGAAGATGAGTGAAGAAGATGTCCATATCGGGGCCCTTATCTCCATGGTGGAGATGATCCATAGCGGGATTACCGCCTTTGCCGACATGTATTTCTCCATGGACCAGGTGGCGGCCGCAGCAGCCGAAGCAGGCCTTCGTGCAAATATCGGGGTGGGCCTTACCGGCGACGGGGAAACAAGTAAACCAAAGTTACAATCCTTTCGGGAATTCTACGATCGCTACAACGGAAAGGCCGATGGGAGAATTATCGTGGACCTTGCGCCCCATGCCCCCTACACCTGTGACGGTGACTGTCTTTCGGCCGCTGCCGGGGTGGCCCGTGATCTGGGTTGCGGGCTGCATATTCATCTGGCCGAAACCTCCGGCGAGGTTGATGAGTGTAAAAAGCGTTACGGGCTCTCTCCGATATTTCTCGCCGAGCGGGCAGGCCTTTTTGAAGGAAGGGCCATTGCCGCTCATTGTGTCCATGTGGACGAGGCCGATATAGAGCTTCTTGCCGACAAGGGAGTCCATGTCGTACACAATCCCACAAGTAACCTGAAACTTGCCAGTGGATTTGCTCCAACGGCAGCCATGATAGAGGCAGGGGTATCCCTTGCCATCGGCACCGATGGTCCGGCAAGCAATAATAACCAAAACATGCTTGAGGAAATTCATCTCGCGGCTATTCTCGCCAAGGTCGTTTCTGGTGATCCCACGGCCATGCCTGCGGCACAGGCCCTTCAGATAGCCACCGAGGGAGGGTCGAAGGCATTGGGGCTTGCCGAAGCCGCAGGGTCACTCAGCGAAGGAGCCCCGGCCGACCTCCTATTGCTGCGAACGGACAAGGCCCACATGCGGCCGCTGCATGATCCGGTTGCGGCCGTTGTTTATGGAGCCGGTCCCTCGGATATCGATACCCTTATCTGTGACGGCAAAGTGATCATGACAGGGGGAATAATCGAAACCCTCGACGAAGAGGAGATCATCAAAAAGGCACAAGAGGCGGCAAGCCGCTTGGTCTCGCGTTGATCGCGTCAGGAAATAAAAAGAGGAGAATGATATAGATGAAAAGCATAGAAACTATCGCGTTTAAAGAGGGGTCCCTTCACCTGATCGACCAACGAAAGCTCCCGGGACACTATGAAATCTTCGTCTGCAGCGATTACCGCGATGTGGAGTTCGCCATACGAGATATGGTGGTGCGGGGAGCTCCCGCGATTGGCGCCACCGCGGCCTACGGGGTTTATCTTGCAGCAAGGGATCTTTCGACACTGGAGGGTGAGGCATTTTTACGCGAACTGAAGAAGGCCTGCGATGTTCTCGAGGCATCCCGGCCCACCGCCGTCAATCTACGATGGGCGATCAGGCGCATGTACACCCTTGCCGACAAGGAGAGCGCGAAGGGGATCAGATTCGTTATCGAGCGTCTGAAAAAAGAGGCGGATCTTATCCATGCCGAAGATATCGAAACGAATCACCGAATGGCCGAATACGGAGGCGAACTGGTCCCCGAAGGGGCAAGGATTCTTACCCACTGTAATACCGGTGCCTTGGCAACAGCGGGTTGGGGAACCGCCCTGGGGGTTATTCGGGAGGCCTATTCCAAGGACAAAAGCATCTTCGTCTATGCAGATGAAACGCGCCCCCGGCTCCAGGGGGCACGGCTTACCGCGTGGGAACTTGTCCAGGAGGGTATTCCGGCAAAGCTCATTCCCGACAACGCTGCTGCATTTCTCATGCAACAGGGAAAGATAGACCTTGTCATGGTTGGTGCAGACAGAATTGCCACCAACGGCGATACCAGTAACAAGATCGGAACCTATATGTTATCCATCTGTGCAAAAGAACACGGTATTCCGTTTTATATCGTGGCCCCTGTTTCCACCATCGATTTTGAAATCTCCTCGGGATCCCAGATACCCATTGAAGAACGTAGTGCCGAAGAGGTGACCCATATCGGTGGTGTTCAGATTGCCCCCGAAACGATCGATGTCTATAACCCAGCTTTCGACGTCACACCGGGGGCACATATCAGCGCCATCATCACGGACAGGGGCGTTCTACGCCCACCCTATGCCGAAGCGATGAAGCTCCTGCAGGAGGAACTGCAATGAGTTCCAGGCACGGCTTCGAAACCCGGCAAATTCACGCAGGAAGCACTGGTCCCAATCCAGAAAAGGCGTTAAATCCGCCTATTTTCATGACAAGTACCTTCACTTTCGATTCCATCGCCGCAGTGGATGATGTTATGAGCTTTCGCAGCGACGATTACGTTTACACCAGGGGGAACAATCCTACGCTCAGGCTTTTCGAAAACAGGATGGCCGACCTGGAAAACGGCGTCGGTGCTGTTGCCTTTGCATCCGGGATGGCGGCAATAAGCTCGACTCTTTTCAGTCTCCTGAAACCGGGGGATTCTGTCGTAGCGCATAAAACCCTCTATGGATCAAGCCATTCGGTAATAACGACGCTCCTGCCCCGCTACGGAATTCGTTCCATCATCGCCGACCTCACGCTCCCTGGCGAGCTGGAACGGAAGGCCGATACAAGCACCAAGCTTGTCTACTTCGAAACACCGGCCAATCCCGATCTCTCCATTATCGATATACGGCAAATCGCCGAACAGGCGGCAGCCATTGGTGCAAAGGTCGTAGTCGACAACACCTTTGCGACCCCCTTTCTGCAAAGGCCCCTTGACCTCGGCGCCTTTGCAGTGGTTCATAGTGCGACGAAGTACCTTTGCGGGCACGGTGATGTATTGGGTGGAGTGACGGTTTCAAAGGATATGGATTACATCCACGAACTGAAATTTGGTTATATGTGCGAATTTGGGGGAACCATGAGCCCCTTCAACGCATGGCTCCTGCTTCGCGGAATGAAAACCCTCTCTTTGCGGATGGAACGCCACCAGGAAAATGCGGGAAAAGTTGCGGAATTCCTTCTTCAGCATCCGAAGGTCTCTAAGGTTCTCTATCCGGGTCTGACCGATCATCCGGGACACGAGACGGCAAAAAAGCAGATGAGCGGCTTTGGGGCCATGATAAGCTTCGAGGTGGCGGGCGATCTCTCTGCCACAAGTCGTGTTGTCGACGCCATGAAACTTCCGGCCCTTGCCGTAAGCCTCGGCGACTGTGAAACCCTCGTAGAACTTCCCGCCGCCATGACCCACCGCGGTTACGACAGGGAGCATCTTGCCGAGTTCGGGCTTACCGAAAGCATGATACGGCTCTCCATCGGTCTCGAAAGCGTTGTCGATATCATCGGGGATCTGGAGCAGGCCCTGGGTCGGCTTCCATGAATCGTTTCCCGGATCTGCGAAAGGCCTTTCCCTTTTTCGGGCGACAAAAAGAGGAAGAGGAGCGAATCTATTTAGATTCGGCAGGCACAAGTCTGAGTCTGGGCTGCAGTATAGATGCGATGGAGGCCTACCTGAACGACTACCGGGCCAACATCCACTCAGGGGGCTATCGCTCTTCGATGAAGGCGACAGAGGCCTATGAGGCGGCACGCAGAGAGGTTGCCCGCTTCATCGATGCCGCAGAGCCCGCCGAGCTTATTTTTACAGCAGGCACCACCGATGCCGTTAATATGGCTGCAAACGGATGGAGCCGCGGTCGGCTCGGAAAGGGAAAGGCCATCGTCGCCACCCAAGCCGAACATCATTCAAATTTTCTCCCCTGGCGAAGGGCGGCCCAAGAGCTTGGCGTGCCGTTTCGCATCATACCGGTTACCGAGGAGGGGGGCATAGACTATAGCAAGATTGAAGAGATCATTACCCCCGATTGCGGTCTCGTGGCCGTTACAGCCCTCTCAAACGTCAGCGGTGAAGTTGTCGATCTGGAGTCTGTCATCGCCAGGGCCAAGGCCTGCGGGGCCCTGGTCTTTGTGGACGGAGCCCAGGCAGCGGCACGCATTCCCCTTTCCGTGCGGAGACTGGACATAGACTTCCTCGCCTTTTCCGGCCATAAATGTTACGGAACCACGGGCTGTGGAATCCTCTACGGCAAACGCAAATTACTTGAAAAGCTTCCGCCTTTCCGCCTCGGAGGAGGCATGGTACGGTGGGTCGACGAAAAGGAAGCTGCGTATGCATCACTTCCCGCCCTCCATGAGGGGGGAACACCGGACATCGGTGGAGCCGTGGCTTTAGGAAGTGCCTTGCATTTTCTGCGGGAAACCGGAATGGAGGCAATATACCGCCACGAATGCATGCTGACAAAGGCGTGTACCGACGCCCTTGCAGCCCTTGCCGGGGTACAGATTATAGATGTGGCCAGCCGCCCTCACTGCGGTGTAGTCTCCTTTCGTATCGAGGGGGTACATCCCCATGACGCCGTTACCTTTTTAGATAGCAAGGGAATTGAACTGCGGGGCGGGCTCCATTGCGCCCATCCCCTTCACACTGCGCTCCACTGGAGCGGGAGTATTCGAGCATCCTTCGGTATCTACTCAACAGAAGAGGAGGTAGAGACCCTCACCAGAGAAATCAAAAACTGCATTCGTTTTTTTCGCTAAGCAAGGAGGAATCATGACAAATCCATCCGACCTTTATCAAAAGGCCTTGCTCTCACTCTCCCGAAATCCACTCCATAAGGGCCCATGCGACAAGGACCCCGAACGCAGACGCTTGCGTAATCCCATCTGTGGGGACGATATTGAAGTGTCTCTCAGCCTTGGACGTTTCGACGGGTATGCCTGTGCCCTTTGTACCGCCTCTGCAGAACTGCTTTGCAGAAGGATCGAGGAGTTAAGAAACGAAAACGGAGCTACCGAGGAAACGATAAGGACCGAGGTAAAACGGATTCTAACGCTGCTGCAGCATCCGGAAGATTCCTCGTGGTCGAAGGGCTCCCTCCTTGACGACCTCAAGCCTCTTCTCGCTGCCCACCGATTTCCCTCAAGGCTCGACTGTGTCCTTCTCCCTTGGAGATGTGCAGGAGAAGAGGCAGAAGAACAATGAGAAAACGACTTTTGCTCTTTTTTGCCGCCGTCATCCTCCTGACTGGTACGCTTTTGATAGGCATAGCCGGAAATACCTTTTGGCAAAGCCAACGGAAGATTATCGATCAAATACAAGAAGATATTGTCGGTCAGGTGGAAGAACGGGTCGCTAATTTCGATCTCCTTCTTTTTTGGACCGAAGAGGCTATGCAGAAGGAAGGAACAGAGGCAATGGCACGCCTGAGTTCCGACTATCCCGACATCGAAAAGCTGCTGAAGATCCCGCCTGCGGAATTAAAGAAGATAGCAAGTGTCTACGGCCTAGATGAAATCTATGTAATCGATCCGAACCAGATTATTGTACAAAGCTCTCTTATCTCCGATATCGGGATCGACATCGGAAAATTCAGCAGACGTTTTTCACGTTTTCTTTTTGATATCGCCGGATCGGGACGCATTGCAGCCCAGAAGCTTGTTCCCTCCAGTACAACCGGTATTATCAATACATATTTTTATTACGGCTCCCCCTCCTCACGTTACCTCTTGGAAGGAAGCCTCTCCGTCAGTAGTTTTTTCGGAAAAAATTATCCTCCACACTTCTACGATTATTTTTTCCACGATTACTTTTCCGATCTTACAAACGGAAGAAGTTATGTCTCCTCAATTGGAATTTACCACCTAAGCCACGGGATACAGTGGTCGCTCATAGATGAAGATCGATCCTTTGTCGACCGTTTTTCCGTCGTCCCCCAACTCAGAGAGGGTAAAACGATAACAATACGGGAGGGGGGCCGCCTTTATCGATACCAACCGCTGCAGATCAGAAGCATAACTACGGATTTTTCCTATCCGCTTTTTATCGAAATTGCTTACGACCTTTCTCCTATACAGGCCATTCAAAGGGGCTCCTTTGCCCATGGCTTCACGCTTATGCTCTTTTTCCTTTTTATCATTATGATTCCCTTCATATATCTCTTGCAGAAATTATTTCTCAATCCACTTTCCGCAATCGAAGCAAATATCCACAAAATTGAGCGAGGAGAGCATCCTCGCAAACGCGATCACACCGGAGATAATGATCTTCAGGCAATCGACTCTGCAATCATCAAAATGGCCGAACGTATTGACGAGCGAACGGGAGAACTTCAAAAAACCAGAATTTTTTTTCGCAATATCATCAATGCAATGCCTTCTGCCATCTTTATCGTGAATGAAACAGGTATGATCGAGAGTGGAAACGATACCGCAGCCTCAATGTTCGGAATGGAGAAAGGAACGATTGTGGGAATGGCCTTTGACAAGCTTCTTCCGGAAGTTTCACCTATGCTGGCCGACATCGCGAAAGGAACTTCACACAATAGCGTCGAAAGTCCCCGACTTCTAAAAATCAACAGGAACCAGAATGAACTACTTTTCGCCCTCTCGATTTTCACCGTCCAAGGTAAAAACTCCCAATGGGTTATTCGCCTTGACGACGTGACGGAAAGCAAACGCAAAGACGAGCAGATACGACAGGCTCAGCGTATGGAAACCATCGGCTATTTGGCAGGCGGACTTGCACATGATTTCAACAATATCCTCGGGGGTATCAGTGGGACGATCAGCCTGATGAAGCTTGAGCTGGAAGAGGAGCCAAGCCCAAATCGGGATACAATCCTCCATCATCTCGAGACTATTTCGGATTCGGTATCCAGCGCCTCTCACATTGTGATGCAGATGCTTACGCTGGCAAAAAAAAAGGGATCGGAGAAAAAGATTTTCGATCTGAATGAGATAGCCAGTCGTTCGGTAGAATTTCTACGAAACTCAACAGATAAAAGTGTCGAGATAGCTTTTACACCCTTCACAAGAGCGGCGATTTGCGAAGGATCGCCTTCTCAGATCGAGCAGGTGATTCTCAATCTCGGAATCAACGGTATTCATGCCATGACCACCATGAGGGAGAAAAAAGAAGAGTATGGCGGAAAACTTTCGATTTCCGTGGAGCGATCGATACTAAGCAAAGAATTCTTTGCGTCCCATCCCGAGAGCAACCGGGGAGGATATTGGAATATCAAGGTACGTGATACGGGAATCGGAATTCCGGAAGAAAATCGGCAAAAAATATTCGATCCCTTTTTCTCTACAAAGAGCAGGGGACGGGGCACAGGTTTAGGTCTCACCATGGTCTACAACATCGTCCAGCAGCACGGAGGTATAATCGAAATAAAAAGCACCGCTGGGGAAGGAACAAGCTTTATCATTCATCTCCCCCTCCCCCATTCGGTCATGAACGGATCTCTGCCTATAGCCGATCATGGCTCTGGGCGCCCCAGGATGACCAAAGGATCGGGAACCGTTCTTTTCGTGGACGACGAAGAGATGCTTCTTTCCAACGGATCCGCTATGTTGCACGCCTGCGGCTATGAAGTAACGACCGCCTCCTCGGGCAAAAACGCCATGGAATTGCTTCGAAAAACCCCGGATCGCTACGATATTGCCGTCGTCGATATTATCATGCCTGAATTTAGTGGATTAGAATGTTTGAAAGCGATCCAGAAAGAGGCTCCATCGCTTCCGGTGATTCTTACAAGCGGAAATTCCGGGGACGAACAAATCAGTGAGGGAATAGAAGCGGGAGCCGCCGCTTTTTTGCCGAAACCTTATTCCATAGAGACACTAAGTTCTTTGATAGCAGATACCCTTAAACCTCGATTAATATCGAAAGATGAGTTATAATGTAGGAAATAAAAATTGTTCAAAGGAGAACAACAATGGCGCAAATATTGATCGCCGATGATGAAATATATGTGCGCGATCTGATAAAAAGAAGTCTTGCACATGGCCCTCATTCGTTTTTTGAAGCCTCCGACGGAAATGAAACAACCAGAATTCTGGAAGCGTATCCCGTGGATCTTTTGATCATTGATATGGTAATGCCGCATAAGGGTGGGCTTGAAACGCTTATGGATCTGCGGCTTAAAAACGAAAACCTAAAAGTGATCGCCATTACCGGAAAAATTTCTACCGATCGCGATTCAATGAAGGGACTTGCCAGGCAGTTTCATATTGATGTGGTGTTCGAAAAACCCTTTGATATCTTCGAATTTACCCAATCGGTTGATTCGTTACTGAAAAAATAGTACACAAGGTGCTTGCTTTTTCTTTATTTTTCGTTAACCATATAACCAATGAAGGTTAACACATCACGAAACATTCTTCATATGCTCGGCGACCGGGAATGCATCTCTGGTGAAACCATGGCAACACATCTGGGCTTAAGCAGAGTGGCCGTCTGGAAACAGATACAGCAGTTACGAGAGCGGGGGTATGTGATTGAATCAAGCTCGCGCGGTTATCGGCTGATCAAGCTTCCGGAAGAACCTCGAGCGGAACAATTTCCTTCGTCTTTTCCCTTCAAGGTGGAATATCGGCAGAAAACAGGCTCTACCATGGAAGATGCTCGAAAAGCAGAGGAGAGAATCGCCACCCTCTTTCTCGCGGGAGAGCAAAGTTCCGGACGCGGGAGAAAAAACAGGAGTTGGCAGAGCCCCGAGGGAGGTCTATACGCCAGCGTTCTTTTTTTTCCCGGCAGTGAGTACGGTGCCGCTTTCTTTTCGCCGATGAAGCTTGCCGCTTCCGTGGTCAACGTTCTTCGAAAAACATATCATATCCCGGCCCGAATATCCTGGCCTAACGATATTGTCGTAGGAGAACGAAAGATTGCGGGAATCATCACCGAGCTTCACGGCAAATACGATCTTGTCGACCGGCAGATTATTGGTATCGGAATCAATCTTCAACCCGTTCCGGGGGTCCCGCGTTCCGGCGCACTTCAGGAATTCGTCGATAGGAAAAAAAAACTACCATCTTCTGCGGATCTGGCGATGGGGATTTTTTCCGAATTTCATTCTCGAATGAATCGGTGGAGCCCACAGCAGACCATTGCTGCATGGAAGGCTGCCTCAGCAACAATCGGCAGAAGAGTCCGAATTGAAAAAAGCTGGGGGACGGCGGTGACAGGTCGAGCAAAAGATATCGGAAGCGACGGCTCCCTCCTGATCGAATCGGACGAAGGATATGTAGAAGCGGTGAGGGAAGGCGACTGCATCATGCTTTCAGAACAATAAACAGAAAGGAACTACAATGGCTAACAACGACACGAACAAAGCAAGGCCTCTGGCCTCGATGGTATTTGCGGCCCTCTTTGCGGCACTCATATCGGCAGGAGCCTACATCATGATTCCCCTGGGCCCGGTCCCTCTGGTTATGCAGAACTTTTTTGTCTTTCTTACCGCCTTACTGCTGAGGCCCCGCGATGCGCTCTTTTCCATCCTCCTCTATCTGGCCATCGGTTCAGCAGGCCTGCCGGTCTTTTCAGGAGGTACCGGGGGCATTGCCCACTTCTTCGGCCCCACGGGAGGCTATTTGCTTGCCTATCTGCCGGCGATGATAGCGGGATCATTCATTGCCCATCTGCGTCGTGAAAAAGGCTCAAAAACAGCGGCTCTGATCATCAATTTCTCGGCAGCTTTGGTTGCGGCGCTTATTACCTACATAATTGGACTGCCCTGGCTTAAGATTGCAGCAGGTATCAGCTGGAAGGCGACCCTTGCAGCCGGGCTCTATCCCTTTATCATCGGGGACCTACTAAAGATTTGTGCCGCTGCCGTGCTGGCCCTCCCCTTAAAAGAACGATTGGAAGAGATTCTCCATGACTGAAACGGCAGAGGTGATACTCGAGCTTCAGAATGTCAGTCGCCGATTTCGCGACGGTACAACGGCGCTACGGGACGTATCTCTTAATTTCACCCGAGGATCCTTTACCCTCCTTCTTGGAACCAACGGATCGGGGAAGTCGGTGCTTCTAAAGATCATTGCAGGCCTCTTGGAGCCTCAGGAAGGTTCGGTATTTCTGGAAGGAAAGCCCCTCTCCGATCATGGTCGGAGCCTCCACCAAAAAATTGGTTTTATCTTTCAAAATCCCGACAGCCAAATCGTCGGTCAGACCGTGGCGGAGGATGTTGCCTTCGGACCGAGAAATTTAGGATGTACTGAACCACAGATTATCGAACGTAGTGAGAAGGCTCTTGAAAAGACAGGACTGTTACATCTGAAAGATAAACGGCCTCACCTTCTTTCGGGAGGGGAAAAACGGAGGCTTGCAGTGGCGGGAGTGGAAGCGATGGAACCGGACATCGTACTTCTGGACGAACCATTCGGGAACCTTGATTATCCGGGGGCCATTGAACTGCTCCGGATTCTCAAAGATCTCAAGGAAGGCGGACGGACCATCATCCTTGTGACACACGATTTGATGAAGAGCGCGGCCCTGGCGGATCGGGCCATCGTCCTGTCGAAGGGCAGTGTCGTGGAAAACGGTTCTCTGGAAACCATGAGAGAGCGGTTGAAAGGCTTCGGCATCAAACCTCCGCCTAAGGCCTTTCCCATCGAAAAATGTAGCTGGCTTGATGAAACAGCGTGAACTATTCAGGTTTCTGCCCGGCGATGATCCGGTCAGAGGCTTCGATCCGCGGTTGAAACTTCCGATGCTCTTGCTTTGCGCATTCAGCCTGGCAAAGCTTCCCCCTATGGCATACCTGCTATCCCTTTTGATACCTACCGCTGCAGCGGTATCTGCAAAGATATCGCCGCTGAGAGCATTCAGGGAGAGCCGTGGCCTTTTGCTGATTGCCCTATTGCTCGTGGTCGCTACGGCCCTATCCGATGGGAGGCCGGACAAAGGCCATGTGGCAGAAGCGTTGCTCCAGGGCTGCCGCTTTCTTTCAATCGTATTCCTTGCCCATATCGCTGTTGAGACAACAAGTACCCAGCAGTTTGGGGCAGCGGTCTATGCCTATTTGGCCCCTATCTCTCCCCGCTTTGCTGCAAAGTGTGCACTCTCAATAGCCCTTACCATCCGCTTTCTGCCGATGATTTTTGAATTGATAGACGAGATTGAAGAGGCAAAAACCGCTCGGGGGATTGCCGCGTGCCGCAATCCCATCCGGAGGATACGTACTACCGTAAATCCTCTGTTTACCTTGCTTCTGGAGCGGAGTCAGCAGCTGATTGAGGCTTTGGAATGCCGGGGAACGGGACGAGACGGTTCCAACATTCCACCCAGGCTCGGCCCCCTTGAAAAGAAAGCGATCATGTTGTTCGTACCTGCAGCCACATATCTGCTTTTCCTGATGCTCTGGTTTCGCTGATTCGTATTACGCCGACAGGTATCAAGGAGCTTGCAAGACTATCACCGAAGTGTAGCATCGGCATTCTCATCCAGCGGATACACAAGGACCGAGGAGTTCCTTTCACAGTTGTATTGCTGACGCTTTCTCGCCGGTATCTCATCCAGTGATGCACGGCGAAAGCCCTGTTGCTCGAACCAGTCCGCAGTACGGGTCGTAAGAACAAATAACTGTCGCAGCCCCCTGTTTCTGGCCCGTTCGATCAAAAAAGAAACGAGGCGTCCTCCTATACCGGTACCATGATACTTTCGATTTACAGCCACCGCAGCAATTTCGGCCTGGTCATCCCCATAGGTATGAAGAGCCGCACAACCATGAACGATTCCGTCGACATCGAAGACAATGAAATCGTGATAGAACTGCTGGAGCGTCTGTTTGTCCCTGGGTACGAGGATACCTTCTTCCACGTAGGGGTCCATGATGCGCAGCACATCCGAAACATCCGATGCGCGCATATCACGAATGCTCTCGTAAAGATTCGTATGAACCATGGTACCGACGCCCTGGTTGGAGAAAATCTCCTGAAGCAGCACCCCTTCACGCCGCCCGTCCAGGATGTGGACCCGGGAGATACCCTGATCGCAGGCCCTTCGGGCCAGATTGATACGGAAGAGCTCCCCGCTTTTTTCTGGATTGAGGTCGAGAAAATGAGCGGCGGTAGAGGCATCGATCCGGCTGATTCTTCCGTCACGGGAAATCCCGCATTCCGCAGGACAGTTGTAGTGATCGGCCGAAAGCTGAGCTTCGGTGGTGATGAAAAAGAGTTTTTCCGCCCCTAAAGCAACGGCGATTTGCAGTACAAGCTCATCGCTGGATAAATTGTAGGGCTTACCCGTCGAATTCCAACCGATGCAGGGGAAAATCGGAATCATCCCCATGGAGATGACCTCGCGAACGGGATCGGTCAGAATCCGCTCAACGGTACCGGAATAATGGAAATCGATACCGTCTATGACACCGAGGCTTTTTGCCCTGACCCAATTGCCTACCACGGCGTTCACATCCTGGCCCGCCAATCCTGTCATCAATCGGTTGGAAACATCGAAGGCGGCCATGCGGGCAAAGGGAATCGTCTCTTCGGTCGTGATACGGATGCTGCGATGATATCCTGTCGTAAAGCCGTAACGGCTAATGATCTCATCGATACGTTCTCTGGCGCCTGGCACAAGCACCACGTTGATACCCAGCTGCTGAAGCAGGGCGATATCTTTTATTAGAAGAGGAAATTGAGGATGATCGATAACGGTACAATCAATCTTCACGACAAAAACGGCATCCCGATAGCGATGGGCATAGGAAAACCCCTGGCGCAGTAAATTCATGTCGTCCTGTGATTGAACGGTCTTCATCCCCGCTTGCTCCTTACTGTTTCGACAATTTCAGCCGCAACGGCAAGGGCAATCTCCTCGGGCTCTTTTGCACCGATATTAAGGCCGATGGGACCTCGAAGCAGGGCAAGGTCTGCGGCACTTATCCCTTGTTCCGCCAGCCGGTCCCGGCGAGCGGCGAGGGTCTTGCGGCTACCGAGCACCCCTGCATAAAAGCAGTCCGAGTCCAGGGCCCCGAAAATAGCCTGGTCATCTATTTTGCTGTCGTGAGACAAGGCGGCAACGGCAAAACGCTTGTCGATGCATAGTTTTTCGAAGGCGGGTTTCGGCCACATGTTCAATACGGCGTCCGCTTCGGGAAATCTGTCAGCTGAAAGAAAAGCCTCACGGGGATCGACGATGACGACACGCCAAGCAAGGGCTTTTGCAATACGGCTCAAGGCCACGGAAATATGGCCGCCGCCCACGATGCAGAGATTGACCGGAGGAGGAGACATCATGGCAAACCAGTGTTCATCACGAATGCCCCGCTTCAACGCTTCAGAGGGAGCCTTAGCAATGAACGCTTTCAGGGCCCCCAATTGGGCAAGAGAAAGATCGGAAGAAAAGACAAGCTCATCGACACTCTCTCCGGCAAATAAAAGCCCGGCGGAAGCGGATTCTCCGTCCAGGGAAACTCCCCACAGAGCTCCTTTACCCTCTCGTATTAACTCGATGTATCGTTTTTCAACAAGCTCGGATCCCGGGTAGATCATGACCGATACGGTCCCCCCACAGGGGGATATGGTACCGAAAATGGGATCCTGCACCTCACAAAAGCTGAGAAGAAGAGGATCGCCCCCTTCGAGCAAGCGGACGGCCGCCCGCATCACCTCTCCCTCGATACACCCACCGCTGACTGAACCGGTTATTGCTCCATCGGCGGAAACAAGCATAGTAGCCCCCACGCCTCTGACACCGGAACCGGCAATATCCACTACCGTCGCCAGGGCATGCCGATCCTCTAAGCGGGAGGAATCGGACAGCTCGATAATCTCTTTCATAACGTATAAGTATATCCGCAGAAACCTAGCGGGTCTATATCATGGTTCGGGCCGAAGGGGAATCGTCAGTGTAAACGAACTTCCCTTTCCGATTCCTTCGGATTCGACCGTCAACCTTCCGCCATGGTCCGTTTCGATAATCTCTCGGGCAATGGCAAGTCCCAAGCCGCTGCCGCTTTCATCTTCCCGTGTTGTGAAAAAAGGTTCGAAAATGGTATCGATCAACCGCGGATCAATACCGCTGCCGTTATCGCTAACCGTACAAAAGAGATACCCCTCGGACGATCCGCTCCTTACGATAATTTTTCCATCCTTGAGATTCTGTTTCTCCCGTATGGCCCTGGCCGCATTGGTAAGGAGATTGAGGAGGACCTGATTGATTCGCGCTCCATAGCAGTAGATGGGCGGAACCTCACCAAGTTCCAAGACAACCTCGGCGCTTTCGCCAGCAAAGGTGCGTATTAGAGCCAAGGTGGATCGAATCCCTTCATTGAGTTCGTACCATCCCTTGCGGGCCCCTATGTCGCCTCCTCCCGCAGAAAAACTGCGGATACTAGAGACAATCCCGACAATACGTTCAAGCCCCTGAACCGTCTCATCGATGATCTCACTCAGCTCTGGCCCCTCCTTTGAAAAACCTTCGCAACCGGGACTTGTAGATTCTTCACGAAGCTGGTTGATCGATTTTCCGAGGGTTCTGACATTCGATTCGACAAAAGAGAGGGGATTTGCTATCTCGTGAATGATGCCTGCCGACAGCATACCGATGGAGGCCAGTTTTTCTTTGCTGATCACAGAACTCTGCGCATGACGAAGTGAGGCCTCGGTCTCTTTTCTATGCCACCAGCCGCCAATCATCTCGGCCGCCATGCGTAAAAGCCTCCCATCGGCTCCGCTCCAAGGCCTGCGGGATTCTTCACGATCGAAAGCAATACATCCTGCTGCTCCCCCTTCGGGAAGGAAAATCGGCATGGCAAGATAATTGAGCGGCGGAGCAAAAAATATAAGCTGAGCCTCGCGGGAGCGGAGCCGAAGCAACTGATCCCTTCGCTCAGGGAGGAGGTGTAAAAGAGAGGGAAGCTCATCGCTCGGAATATTAATCTTCCCCTGATCGGAAGGAGGCCAGAGGGCCATATGCCGAACGATTCCTTCCCGGGGAAAAAGCTTAAGGAGCACCACCCTGTCGGCCTGAACAAAGGTCCCGAGCGAGTTTAATATAGCGGCGAAATCGGGATCGCCGGCTTCATGCAAACGACGATAGATCCCGGATATCATTTGTTCAAAGGCTATTCTCCGCCGAAAGCGTTTCTCAGCATCAATGCGGCTTTCCACAATCTCGATCGTGCTGAAAAAAACAAGCTCTTTAAACGGTTTCAAGAGAAATCCATAGGGACTGGTTTTACGCGCCCTTGCGGCAACTTGAGGATCCTCGGATGCGGTAAGATAAATTACGGGAATAGGCTTTTGCGCGGATACGGATTCCACGACATCGATGCCGTTACGCTCTCCTCCGAGAAAAATGTCGATCAGCATCAGGTCTATCTCGTCGATCATTTCCAAGATGGAGGATATTGCCGAATCGGCATCACCAAAGGACCCCACCACCTTATGATCACGGGAACGAAACAAGGACTCCAGATAAAGACGCGTCGTATTGGAATCCTCGACGAGAACAACATTCATGTGAAGAACCTCCTCTTCCATCATTATTATCCCTTCCACCGCTGTCAAGAAAAAGAGAGAACTTGACAGAAGGAAGTATGCCGCTTATGGTTTTCCTATGAGAAAGAGTAAGCGCGATTATGCAGATGTCGATAATCGCAGTCGTATCATCGATGCAGCAACCGAACTGTTCATAAAGCAGGGAGCCCAGGATACCAGTCTCTCTGATATCGCTCGCAGTCTGTCGATCAGCAAGGGAACGCTCTATTACTATTACTCCAGTAAGGCCGACCTTCTGTTCGATGTTTCCGAGAGCTACATGACGCGGATTTCCAATCGTCTGCTGGAATGGGCAAAGAATCTAAAAAAGCCGATGCCTGCCGACGAAGTTGTGGGAAAAGTGCTTAAAGAGTTGTTTTCGGCGGAGAATAGAGGAAAGCTTCACCTTTATCTTATTTATGAATCAATAACAAATAACGATATGCTCAAAAAAAGGCTTATATCGGCCTATGACCAGTGGCTTGTCATGATTAAAGAGGGATTATCCGTTCTCATGAACGATACGGAAAAAGTGGCCGAATATGCGGAGTTGCTGCTCATCATGATTACAGGTGGCATCGTACACTCGACCCTCGGCTTCGGCCCGCAAAGGATCGACGGCATTATGTCACTTATTTTTTCAGGGAATCCCGCCTAAGCGGGATTCTCCAAGCTCTACCGGCTCCTTCAGCCAAGCAATTCCTTATCGATAACCTCTTTGAAGGTATCCTTTGGTAATGCGCCCGCAGCCATCTGCGGCTTTCCCTCTTTAGGAATAAAAAGCAGGGAAGGAATGCTCTGGATCCCGAACGCCATGGAAAGTTCCTGCTCCGCCTCGGTATCGATCTTGAAAAAATTGACCTTTCCCTCATACTCCTGAGAAAGCTCCTCGATAATGGGAGCAACCATCTTACATGGTCCACACCAGTCCGCATAAAAGTCGATAACGGCCGGTAGCTCTCCCTGATATTCCCACTCTTTTTTGTTTTCATAATCAAAGATTTTTTCAAGAAAATCGGTTTTCGTTAGGTGTTCCGCCATAATGTTTTCCGCTCCTTTGCCTTCGGTGAAGGCTCCTTTTGTATATATGGAAAGTAATATATTATATAGAAAGAATCAAGCAGAAAAATCTTTTCTTGATCCCCTTCCCTCTATTGAGTATACTTGCAGATCTCTGGGAGGCAAGTATGAAAATAAAAACCCGTTTACTTATTTTGAATGCGCTCTTCATTGCAGGTATAATCGGAACAACTTTTATTATGCAATACGACCAGACGCTGCAAGCCGACATCCGCCAAACGGTTGAAACGGGTATCAACATCAAAGCGGAACTCTTCAGAAGCAATTCCATGACAAAGGAACTACTTTTGACCTCGAACATGAAAACTGGCTATAAGGTCTTTCAGGATCAATACAAGCAGTTTGAACAGCTTCTTGATCAATTTTTTCAGTCGGACCAGTTTCAGAAACTGGTTCTTTCCAATGCAGAGGGGAAGAGACAGGCCGAGGCCATGACCAATATCGCCGACTATGCCAAAAGAAAGGTGGGAGAGGTTGAAAAAACGCTTGACGCTCTGATGACTCGGTATCCCGCCTATTTCCCCGGTTTGTATGCCGCATACCAGTTCTACGGTGATGTCGATCTTAACGTGGCGAGTAATGAGGTAACGAACCTTACCATATACCTCGGAGATTCCTTTGAACGAACCCTTACACAGCT
Source organism: Sediminispirochaeta bajacaliforniensis DSM 16054 (assembly GCF_000378205.1). Lineage (NCBI taxonomy): Bacteria > Pseudomonadati > Spirochaetota > Spirochaetia > Spirochaetales > Spirochaetaceae > Sediminispirochaeta > Sediminispirochaeta bajacaliforniensis. The sequence continues at coordinate 135,198 of NZ_KB899409.1, forward strand.
TATCGACTATCTCAATAAGCAGGCGGCCGCCGTACAATTGCGCATACGTATTATAAGCAGAAGTACCATAGGCCTTTTATTAGTCTTAGTTCTTATCCTTTCTTTGGGAATGATCCGGAAACTAAGGAACCAGCTTGAGGGGTTGCATAAATCAATGCAAATCCTCGCTACCGGAGATTTCTCGCGCCGTCTTGTCGTGAAGGGAAACGATGAACTTGCGGGTCTGGCAAAGGCGATGAATCTTTTTATTGATGAATTTTCCTCGGTCATTGATGAGGTAAAAGACATTGCCGTAGAAAGCGCGGATCTTAAAAGTGAGGTCTCCAGTGCAACCAATGAGTCGGCGGCATCGGTACATCAAATGTCGGCAAATATTTCTTCGATGAGCCAGCAAATCAAGGACCTTGTTGATAACCTCTCCACATCGGACAATGCAACGAGAGTCATCACCGACGGGATACGGGCATTGGCCGAGAAAATCGAGGATCAGTCGTCGGCAGTAACGCAATCCTCCAGCAGCATTGAAGAAATGACCGCCAGTATCGAGAATGTGACGAAGATAGCCAATCAGCGACAGGAATCCTCCGAGTTGCTGGCCGAGATCACCACCCGTGGAGGAGAACAGGTGGACGAAACCAACAAGCTGGTCGAGGAAAGTGTCGCCGATGTAAAAGAAATCCTCGAAGTCATTGAAATCATCAACAATGTAGCCAGCCAGACCAACCTCCTCTCCATGAATGCTGCCATTGAGGCGGCCCATGCCGGAGAAGCAGGCCGGGGGTTCGCCGTGGTCGCCGAAGAGATTCGTAAGCTTGCCGAATCTACAAACGAGAATTCAAAACGAATAAGAAAAACCATCACCACTATTGCGGACAGAATTAATCAGGTGCTTGAAGCCAGCAACGAAAGTCGTGACTCCTATCAGAGAATTGAAAAGGAAACGCGAGAAAACAGCAAGGCAATGGCGGAAATTGCTTCCACCATGAAAGAACTATCACTGGGCAGCAATGAGATTATGAATGCCATGACCAGTCTCTCCTCCACGACACAGGATATTCAAGAAAATTCCGAGCAGATAAGCCAGAATACCGTTAAAGTCAGTACTGCACTGTCAAGTATAACCATGATCGGTGATCAGGTTCGCGACGGTATTCAGGAAATCGAGTCGGGAGCCAAAGATATAAGCACCGCAATGACTCATGTGAACGACCTGAATGAAAAGAGTAGCAACTCAATCGATCAGTTACATCATCAGGTCGAACGCTTTAAGACTGCCTGTGAAAATGAAGACGACGCAAGTGAACTCCTTGAGGGAGCGGTTGAACGGGTCTGCGTGTATGATGATGACGAAATTGAAAATAAAAAGTCTGATTCCGAATAATTTCGAATCCTAAAAGCCATAGAAAAGCCGCCGGGGATGTTTTTTTCCCATCGGCGGCTTTTTTTCTGCATTAAATTTGCAGCAATGCAACAAAAAGAAATCAAATCTGGGGAAGATCAAGGAGTCTATTGATTTCCGATTTCTCTTTCTTCTGATCAAGGAAGGCCTTCACCAATTCGCCAAGCCGAAGCTTATAAAGATGATCTGAAATCTGGTTTTTAACCTGATCAAAAGGAAGTGTTCCTTCCTCGTTTCTTGCCGTAAGCCGTATGAGGTGAAAGCCGAATTTCGTTCGTACAGGATCACTAACTTCTCCCACCTTCATAGAAAAGGCGGCCTCTTCAAAGGGCTTCACCATCTGGTCTCTTCCGAAAAAGCCGAGATCCCCCCCTTGTGAAGCGCTTGGCCCCTCCGATAGCTCTCTGGCAAGGTCGCTAAACTCTTCACCATTTTTGTAACGCTCCAGAGCCGCCTCCGCTTTTGCCTTTGCTGTGGCTACCTCTTCATCGGAAGCATCTTCAGCAACAGAAAACAGAATATGGCTGGCTCTAACACGCTCTGGCTGAACAAAATAGGAAGGATTATCATCGTAATAGGTTTTCGTATCTTCTTCAGTTACGGCGACCTGGCTTGCAAATCGATCGGAAACGAACTGCTGAACAACCAATGATTTTTTCAACTCCGTAAGGAAGTCCTGCTCGGAAACTCCCTGCTGTGCCAAAGCCTGATAATACTGTTCCTCCGAAGGAAACTGTCCTTTAATCTGCTGCAGCTGTTGATCGACCTTCGTCTGATCCGCTTCATACCCCTGCCCCTTCGCTTCCTGTGCAAGAAGTTCCTGATCAATCAGGCTTTCGAGGACCTGCCCCTTTAATTCGGCCATCTGCTCTTCAGGTACCGATATACCCTGCATAAGATACTGCTGTTGAACCACACTAAGCTGCTGCTGATACCTGTCCAGAGGAATGGCGACTCCGTTGACAATAGCCGCATTATCCGATGGGGACGCTACCTCAATGGGTGTACGTTCTTTTTGAGGGGTCTCTACACTTTCGGTTGCTTCAGGCGCAGGCTCGCTTGATTCTTTCTTTCCCCCCGCCCACATTAAAGAGGGAAATAGGAACACCACTATTAGAAACAAGGAAAGAAAAAGCGGTTTTCGTGTAATCGTCATAGACGCTCCTTTGGCAATTGCTATTCGCCCAATATAACACGTTCTCTTTTCCAGGCCAAGGAGCTCCAACTCTTTCCTGAAAACAAAAAACCCTTCGCCAGCACGGCGAAGGGTAAAACGCATAAAAAGCAGAATCAGGCAGCCTTTCTCCGGCCTCTAAAATTGCCCGGCAGGATTGTCTCTTTATAATAGCGACGCCGCTGTTCAAGCAGGAAAAGGGCAGTGAGAGCAAAAGCACTCACGAGAATACCGATCTCGACAGAGACGACCGTGCTATCGATAATCGGCAAAAGAATCCCGATAAGAAGAGCCGCAAAAGAAACAGACATAAGCTTTTTCATGGTAAAACCTCCACAACATATCGATTCGTAAAAAAAAGAACAATTCATTCGTTATGTGACCAATATACCAACATAGATAAAAAAGTCAAGTATCTCATCAAATATCTATATTAATTTTTATCATATACTCATTTTATTATAGATTTTTTGCTATTTTTCAAATAATGATACATTTTTATCGTATTAAAAATCATGGCTGTCTGCAAGAGTAAAATGCTTGGGTATCCCTTTTATAATGTGTTATCTTATACCAAGATAGGAGGACCTATGAAAACAAAATGGTTAACATCGGCGTCTTTAGCCGTCCTTTTTTCTCTCCTTATTGCAGGTTGTGCAGGAACGCCGGAACCCGAACCCGTTGCTCCGGAACCGGAAATGCAACAGCAACCGGCCGCGGAAGAAAAGCCTTTGCCGGAAGCGGAACGGGAAGAAGCAACACGTATCAGAGACATCATCATTGAAACCGGAACCGATAAAGCCGAGGTCGAAGGCTTTGCTTCTGCACAAGCCGACTTTGATGCAGCAGAAGCCGCTTACGGAAGCGACAATGAACAATCAAAGGCGCTTTTTCTCAAGGCCAAGGAAGGATTTCTGTCCATCCTGGAAAAGCGTTACGGTTCCCGATTGACCGAGGCAAGAGACTCCGCACAGGCTGAAAAAGAGAAAGCCGATAAGCTTTTTGCACCAAAGGCAGCATCACAGGCCTATACTCAGGGAACTTCATATCAGGAAGAGGCGCAAAAGCAGAGGAGCAGCTTCCACTATCCAGCAGCAATCGAGGCTTATGAAAAGGCGGCAGAAGCCTTCAAAGAGTCGCAAGCCATTGCCGCGGAAAAACGGAAGAATGCCTTGGAGGCGATCAGGAATTCCGAAGCTACATATCAGAAAACCCAGGAAGAGGTGACCCAGCTTGAAAGCGATGTTCAAACCGAACGAAGCGAAAGCGAAGCCGAGGCGGAAGCAGAGGCAAGTACGATCGGCCAGGAGGAGGCAAGCGAATGAAGCGCCATACGATTATTACAGTGCTGCTCCTTTCGATACTGACAATCCCCGGTTTTTCTCAAAACCTCTTTCAAAACGATGAACTTCGTCAGTCCCGCCAATTACAGATCGAAGCCCAAAAGGCCTTAGACCAGGGAGATTACGAGCATTCTATTGAACTCTCACGCCGGGCCGACGAGCTTGCCGCAGAGGGAAAACGTAAAGCAGAGGAGATGGCCCTGGCCTACCGGGCAAATACCCTTCTCAATCGGGCAAAGGCAAGAATTGATTACGTACGCCTCATTGGAGCGGCGGAACGTGTAGCCGATCGATATGCAGAGGCACAAGAAGCCTATGCCAAGGCAAAGGAGGCTCTGGATCAGAAGGCCTACGAGCAAAGTATGACCGAATCCCAGAGGGTACTTAGCATCCTAGAAGGTATTGCTCCCCAGAGAGCGGGGAATGCAAAGGTTCTGCCGAAATACTATACGGTTCGACTAATCCCCAAACGAAGGGATTGTTTCTGGAGAATAGCCGAGTACGACTTTATCTACGGCGATCCCCATCAATGGAAAGAACTGTACAAGGCAAATAAGGACAAACTTGTCGATCCCGATAATCCATCCCTGATTCATCCCGGTTTGGTTTTAGAAATTCCATCTCTAAACGGCGAGGTCAGAAGAGGGACCTGGAAAGAATAGGGATTGCAGAAGTACATGTTTTTTGCTGACGGCGGTGTTTTTCTGCACCGCCGTTTTTTTCTCCTCAGAGAAAATTTCTTCATGTCGATGTTCTGATACCTGTTATAGTGAAAGAGGCCCTGTTACGGCATAAAATCCTTGTTTACGCTGACATATAACGTCTATACTATAGTGACGTCAATATGAAAGAAAACATTAAAACAACGGATATACGTTTTACAATTCTCGATATCTTCGACAGGGATGAGCTTCAGAAAATTCAGGATGCCTTTTCCAATGCTACAGGCCTTGCTTCCCTCATAACAAGTCCGGAGGGCACCCCAATAAGTAAAGAAAGCAATTTCACCCAGCTCTGTAAAATGATACGAGGTACAACAATCGGGATGAAAAACTGCCGGTATTCGGATGCGCTCATTGGAAAAGGTAGCGACGGGCACCCGTCTATCCATGCATGCCTTAGTTGTGGCCTGCTGGATGCGGGAACTCCGATCATTGTCGGAGGTATTCATATTGCCAATTGGCTCATCGGGCAGGTACGAACGAAAGAGACAGACGAAAAGGCAGTTGCCGCCTATGCAGACGATATCGGGGCCGACCGTGATGCGTTTATGAAGGCTTTCTCAGAGGTTCCCATGATCGAACTGAAACGATTTGATCAGATCGTCGAATCACTATCGGTCATTGCCGGAGATCTTTCTTTCAGGGCCTATAACAACGTCAAACAGCGTGAACTTTTCAGGCAGTGGTCACAGGTCGTCAAAGATCTTGAAAGCAGTAAAGCCCACAATATGGCCCTTCTTACAGCCCTTCCCGATCTTGTTCTCCTCCTGGACAGGGAAGGAACAATCCTGGACATTCGGGAAGGAGGCGCAACGAAAGCGTTAAAAGCGCCTGAAGAAATCATCTCGAAGCAGCTGCGAGAGGTTTTGCCCCCCTATCTAACCGAGTTGACCTTAGAAAAACTGGCGAACCTCTTCGAAACAAACCACAGGCAGGAGTACGACTATGAATTGGAGATTAATGGTGAAATTCGTGAATTTGAATGTCGGCTCGTTATAGGCGGGGCAAACGACGCCATTGCCGTCATCCGCGACATTAGCTCCATCCGCAGAGCCAACAGGGCCCTTGAATCGTCACTAAAGGAAAAGGAGCTTTTGATCAAAGAACTGTTTCATCGAACAAAAAACAACATGCAGCTTATCCAATCCTTGCTTGCCCTGCAGGCCTCCGACGCAGGTGACGAACAGGTTGCAACAGCACTCCAAAAGGCAGAAATGAAAATCCTGGCTATGTCTCTGGTGCATCAGCACCTTTACAGATCCCAGGACCTTTCAAGCATCGACCTAAAGAATTATCTTCAGGACCTGCTATCTCAGCTCTTTGATGCGCTGCTTCCGAACCAAGAGCATATCTCGGTCAGTTTCAGCTGTGCCCCCGTCCGAATATTGATCGACGTCGCCATTCCTATCGGACTCATCGTCAACGAATTAATAAGCAATGCAATCAAACACGCCTTCCCCAACGATAGAACGGGAACAATAAGCCTCACCATGGAGCTGGTCAAGGAGCGAGGCTTCCATTTACACTTTTCAGACGACGGGAAAGGAGTAGCCAAAGACTTTTCACCCGATAAGACAAAAAGCCTCGGACTCAAAACGGTGCAGGTGTTGGTCCAGCAGCTGGAAGGCCGCATCGAATGGGAAGGGGGACAAGGCCTTGCCTACGATATATACTTCGAAAGCAAGGGATATCGCCCAAGGATCTGAAAAGGATAAAAGAATATTCGAAGCTACTGCTCGGTACGCATCCTGTCGAACTGCTCCACCCTGCTGGTCCCGCTTTCCACGAGGGTCATAGAAGAGACCCGAACAACCCTTGCCTGTTTGTGAAGTTCATTCATCGAAAGAACGCCGATATTACACATCGAAGCGCGTAATTTCGCTAAAGTCGTATCCATTTTCTCGCTTAAAGGGCCACCATAGGGAACATAAGCGTCGACACCTTCCTCGAAAAGCATGCCACTGCCCTCTTCGTCTTTATAGCGCTGCCAGTTCCGTGCTCGAACCGACCCCTCACCCCAGTAGGGCTTATACAGCATCCCGCGATAGTTGACCTTCTGGGTAGGACTCTCCTCTGCCATGGCAAAGTATTTGCCCATCATGACGAAATCCGCACCAAGGGCAAGAGCCATAATGATATTGGTATCGTTATTAAGTCCGCCGTCGGAACAGATCGGAACATAGATACCGGTCTCCTCAAAATAGCGATCACGTTCGGCCGCAACCTCGACAACGGCGGAGGCCTGTCCTCTTCCGATTCCTTTCTGCTCCCGGGTGATACAGATCGATCCGCCGCCGATTCCTATCTTGACAAAATCAAGATCACCCTCTTCAACCAGGTAGCGGAAACCGTCTCCAGAAACGACATTTCCACCGCCGAGAACGATGGAACGACCGTAACGGGCACGCAGATCCCTGGCCGCAGCAACCTGCCATTCCGAATAGCCATCGGAAGAATCGAAGCAGAAAATATCGGCCTCCGCAGCAATGAGTGCCTCGGCCCGTTCCAGATAATCGTGGGTATTCAGGGCGGCTCCAACAAAGAGACGCTTGCGATTATCGGTAAGTTCGTAGGGGTTTGCCTTGTGGTCGAAATAATCCTTCCGAAAAACAAGAGAAGCAAGATTACCGTTTTTGTCGATAATCGGCAGACATTCCTTCTTTTCCCGATGAAGGATCCCCGTAGCCTCTTCAAGGGAGACCCCCTCAGGGGCCCAGACCAGTCGCTTTAGCGGGGTGAAATAATCTTTGACAGGCCGATCGGGATCATCCTTAAATTCCCAATAATCCTTATCGGTCAAAATCCCCAGGAGCCTGGAATGGCGCCCACCATCCTCGGTAACGGCGATGGTGGAATGGCCGGTCCGCTTGCTGATGGCGATTGCCGCGGAAAGGGGATCATCGGGAGAAATATTTGAATCGGAATCTACAAAACCTGCCTTATGCTCCTTGACCTTTCGAACCATCGCCGCCTGCTCTTCGATGGGCTGGCTGCAGAAGATAAAGGAACAACCACCCTTTCGGGCAAGGGCGATGGCAAGATCGGAACCGGAGACGGACTGCATGGCCGCACTGCTGAAGGGGATTTCAAGATATCTTGCCGGTTCCTCTTTTTCCGGACGATACTTTGCCGCAGGAACTCTCAAAGAAACATTGGAAGGAAGATGTTCCTTCGTCGTCAGCCCGGGAAGAATCAGGTATTCGTCAAAGGTTCTGGAAATATCTTCCAGGATTTTTGCCATGGCAGGCCTCCCTTGTTTTATTGAATTTTCCGAACAGGGTACGTTTTTTTCTTTGAAAGCACAAGGGAGAGCGGCGGAAGTACAAGGAAAAAGATGCTATTTCCGTTCCCGACCTTCCTTGCCAACTGACTTCGGCCTATAATGCAGCTCACGGTCGAGAGGAAAGATTGGTCGGGAAAGGTTCTTGTAGGGCAGACTTTCCAGAAGTTCGTTGCTGCTGCCTTTGCTCAGGGCCATTATCGATCGCTTCGCCCTTGCCTTGTGGTATGCGGTGAGATAGCCCAGCTTTACAACCACAACGCTATAATCTTCAGCCTCACATCCCAAGGCGGTAAACATATCGGGCGTGATGAAACCGATGTGCTTCGAAACGAGGATTAGGTCGACATGACCGACGCGTACCATGGCCATATTCGCGGCGAAGCGCTCCCAACCGGAGACAAGGGAACGGACCTTCCCGGATATGGGAAGCGGGGCACTTGTCTTTCGATCGAAAGCGGCGCCCACGCTTATATCAACGTTGCCGCCAACGCCGGCGGCAAAGCAGGCGCAGGTGGCCGCAGGATCGTAGATGCCCGCATAGACCACGGGCTTTTTCAGCGAGGCAAGACAGTCGCTTGCAAGTACCTTTTTGAGGAAGCCGGTACAATCTGCAGAAGATCCGGCGGTCGGGTTGTCTCCCGAATCGGAAAGATAGACAGGCCCCTCTACTTCCGTCGTCGCCCGACAGGCAAGGGCAATCGCTTCGTCCTCTTCCCGGGTGACGGTATGGAATTTGAACTGCTCCCGGCGTTGCCAAAAGGCATCAGCCAGTTCCTCGGCAAGTTTTCCCGCCTGCTCCCTGCCGTTCCTTGTAACGACAACCGCGGAAACCCCATTCTCCCGGCAATCGGCCCAGGGAAAACCGAGAAGATACGAGGCTGCCATCACCTCCTCTCGGGTTTCATACTCGCGCAGGAGATCGATAAGCTCATGCATCGGCTCCACACTGGTCTCGCTCTTTTCTCCTGCGATGAGGAGAGGAAGTTTACACCAGGCAATGGAGGGAACGGTTCCCTTTTCCAGAATTTCGATCAGCATGTTTGCCGCATGCTCGCCGGTCTCGAAACAATCGGTATGGGGTGCCTGTTTGTAGCCGGTAAAGGCATCGAGCCCATCCAGCATGGCATCGGTAATGGTGGCATGCATATCAAGGGAAGCCGTGATCGGAAGCGTGGGGAAAAGGGCACGGAGGTCCCGCAACAAATCTCCTTCGGCCTCCCCTATCTCCTCAACCCTCATGGAACCATGAAGTGAGAGTGCTATGCCGTCATAGGGGCCTGAGGCCTCGGCACGCTGCAAGAGTTCCCGCTTCAGATCGAGGTACAACTGTTTTTGGACCACACCGTTGGGAACGGCCCGGGCGACAAGTGCGGGAACGACCTCATAGCCGGCCGCCTGAAGCGTCCGGACGATCCCGCTGACGCTGTCGCTGTCGTTCAGAAAAGAAAAAAGTTCATCCCCCCGCTGCACGGAAAAATCTTCTTTCCCGGTAAGGATCGGATTAAAGGTATTTGATTCGTGATGGATTCCAGCCACTAATATCTTACGCATCGCATGACTCCTAAACATAGATTTGTATATATCGTCATTGATCAATAAGGTTTGTCAAAAGTGAATTCCAAATTCTCACATTCTGCTCTCCGTTACCAACCTGAGGAATTGCATACAAGGTATTCAGCATGGCGGCAGAGGCCCCCGTCGCCGCATCATAAGCGGCATCCTCAAGAACCTCGACTCGTACCCCGTTGGCAGAGAGACGCCTCCATTGAGGGGCGAACTCCCCTTCCAGGACACCTGCGATGAGATCCTGTTCTCCGGCAAGATCTCCACCGATAAAAAGGGCCCGGGGATTGGTGATATGCATAATAAGGATCAGGGTTCCCAGCAGCTCGACGACAAGCTTCCGCCGAACGGCACGATCGGAGGCCACAAGCCTCATCTCCGCAAGAGAGAGCGAGAGCTGTCCCGGGACCTTCTCCTCCTGCCTGAAGAAAAGGCTCCGATATTCACCGGCACGATGGGTAAAGCCCTGATAGATTTCGCCGTTATAGACAAGGCCCATCCCGATACCGACCGAAGGGTAATTCTCCGGAAGCAACTCGCTGCGATGAAAACGCGGAAGCAGATAGATAAACGAATCGTGGTCGCCGCTACTCTCATACCAAAGATTTTTCCAGGCACAGCAATTTGCATCGTTTTCCACCAAAATCGGAAAGGAAAAGTTCTCCTCCAGAAAAGGGCCGAGGTTATGATGCTGAAGGTTGTGGGTCCAGCACTCTTCGATGATGGGTCCGGAAGGATCGACCACCCCCGGGATGGCAACCCCTGCCCCGAGGACAGGGCCTTCCCCTCCCACGGATTCACGAACCTCTTTCAGCACAGCTGCAAAACGCCTTTCAAAGGTCTTTGCCTCACCGTCGTATTCCCGGTGGAAAGATCCGACAACCCTTCCACCTATGTCGGTAACCACGGCATTGTAGTAATCGGCCTGCAAATCGAGACCTATCACCGTACCGTAATCATTGTTGAGTTCGATTCTGATCGCCTTACGCCCGCTCCCGTTCCCACCGATACCGGAGCTTTCCCGGACCAAGCCGGCTTGCAGCAACCTATTCATAATGTAGGTAACAGTGGATGGCTGGAGACCAAGCTCCTCCGCAATTCTACTTCTGGAGGTGCCACCCTGCTTTCGCAGATAGTTAAGGATAAGAGAGCCATTTGCCGCTTTTTGGTATTTGCTGTTACCTACAATCTTCATGATCTTCTCCGATCTCGTTTCCTATTTTGAGCCGAGACTCCGGAGCCGTGTGACCATATCCCGGTCGGTAAAGCTGTTGACAAATTCCGGCTGCCTAAGGAGTCCGCCCATGTATACATCACCGGGACGGTAGGTCATGCCGCTCTCTCGCTCCCGATCGACAAAAACATGATACTCGCGGGCACCGGTAAGCTCAATGATTTTCTGCATATTCCGGGGGGTGATACCATTGCCCGGCATGATGATGATACGCTCCTGTGCCCGATCAACAAGTTCACGTACCAGATCAACCCCCTCAAGCACCGTGGGAGCCTGCCCGCTGGTCAGAATACGGTTAAAGCCGAGATCGATGATAGTTTCAAGAGCATCGAAGGGATTTCGTGTCACATCGAAAGCACGGTGAAATGTAGCATTCATGGGACCGGCAAGCTCCCGAAGAAGTGCATTACGCTCGCTGTCGACCAGGCCGTCGGGCGTAAGAATACCAAAAACGACACCGTCGGCCCCGGCCTCTCTGGCAGCAAGAATATCTTCTTTCATAACCTCAAACTCGTAATCGCTGTAGAAAAAATCACCTCCGCGGGGTCTGATGATGACCTGAAGGCCAATATCGATCGCCTTTCTGGCGGCACGAATGGTACCGATGCTGGGCGTTGTGCCGCCCTGAAAGAGGTTGTCGCAGAGCTCAACCCTGTCGGCTCCGCCTTGTTGTGCATTAATTGACGACTCGACAGAGTCCAGACATACCTCAATTGAAATTTCTTGTAAAATTTGTTGTGTGTCCATGTAAGAGAAACTCCTTATGCTATTCCTTGAGTGCACCTTCACCAAAACCCTTGATAACCATATTATGTGCCCCGATGTAAAAGAGAATCATGGGAATCGTGCCGATGACCAAGGCGGCAAACTGCATGCCGTAGTTCACGTTGAGCCTTCCCGCAAAGGCATTGATGGATACGGGAAGACTTCGCATATGCTCGCCGCTGGTGAGAATAAACACAAGGATAAATTCATTCCAGTTGCGAAGAAAGGTGAGAACGGTAATGGTCGCCATCACCGGTGTCGATACAATAATGATCACTTTGAGAAAAATCTGGATGTAACTGGCTCCGTCGATCACCGCCGCCTCGATCAAAGAATCTGGAATCCCCCGGATGTAGGAGGTGGCAAGAAGTACAGCCATGGGGAGGCCGAAGGCGATATAGGGCAGAATCACACCAATTCTGGTGTCGTAGAGTCCCATGCGTGTTTCCATGATAAAAAGCGGTGCAATAACCGAATTCACCGTAATCAAAAGCCCCAGGGTAAAGGCGGCATAATACCACTTTGCCGAAGCATAGTTGAACTTCGTCAGTGCAAATCCCGCCGCGAGGGAAAAAAGAACGGTGAAGAAGGTTCCTATCCCCGTGTAGAGGATACTGTTGATTGCGGCAATTCCCATATGGCCGATACTCCAGGCATCCTGGTAGTTTTTAAAAGTCGGTTCCTTGGGAAGAGCGAGGGGGTACATCATGATCTCTCCCTGAAGTTTAAAGGAGGAATAGAGCATCCAGAGGAGAGGCATAAGCGTAATAAGCGTAAAGAAAATCAAAAAAACATATGCGAACAAGCGCCATCCGGCGGAAATATCCCGGTTCAGTTTCTGCATAACACATCCCCCTATTCGTATTTTTTCTGGTATCGGCCGTAGAGCGAGCGGGAGAGTGTGATCAAGCCCACACTCAGAATCACAATGATCACAGAAACGGCGCTTCCATAACCGTAGTTGTTGTAGGTGAAGGTGTGTTTATAGAGGTAGATCGACATGACACTGGTATAATTCACCGGCCCTCCCCCTGTCATGGCATAGACAAGATCGAAGCTTTTCAAACTTCCGGAAATGGCGAAAATCGAACTGGTGAAAATCACATTGGCCAGGGCAGGGATAACAATTCTGGTAAGAATCGCCGATTCCGATGCCCCGTCGATCTTGGCCGCTTCGATAACCGATTGGGGAATTCTCTGCATATTGGCCAAAAACATGACCATATACAGGCTGGTATGCATCCACAGAAGCACAAAAAGAATCGGAATCATGGCCCATTGGGGACTCTCGAATATGGTCACCACATAGTCCGGATTGTCTGTGATCATCCTCATAAAAATGGTGAAGATACCCACCGGGGAGAAAATCCGGTTCCACAAAAGTGCGACGACAACCGCGGAAATGGTTATAGGAAGAAATATCATCATCTCGAAAAAGCGGGTGGCCCTGACCAGCTTCCGATAAAGCAGATAGGCAAGTAAGATTCCAAGGGGAATCTGCCCCAAAATCGAGATCAACATGATCTGAATATTGTGCCACAGAGCCTGGAGAAACTCCGGATCGGTAAAAATCGAGATGTAGTTTTTCACCCCGATAAACCCCACAAGGGCGAAGTTCTTCCATTTGGTAAACGAGAGTAGTGTGCTGACACCTATCGGAAAGATAATGATCGACAGGTAAATCAACAAAGCGGGTAAAAGTAGAATAAAGAAGCTAAGCTTTTTATCTTTCGACTCGATCATTATCTTCCCCCTTTATTTAGTTACCAAGCCGGTTGGAATCGTTTTCCTTTACCCAGGCTTCGTACTTTTCGGCGACCTCCTTCGGGGTCATATTACCGAACATCATCGCCTGAATGGAAGGATTAAGGACGCCCATACCTTCACCATCCATCTTTGCATCGATCACATAGCCCATGGGAGTATTTTCCTGAAAATCGGCATATGCGATCTGAAGACGCGGAAGATCATACTGGGAGTAGTCGAGCTTACAGGTGGGAATCTCTCCATACTTTAAGCGAATGGCAGCCCCTTCGGGACCGTTGTAAAACTTCAGAAAGGTAAGGGCAGCCTCAAGTTTTGCAGGATCATCCGCAAGTTCCTTGTTGATGCCAAAGCCCTCGGAAGGAACGGCAACACTGGTACCATGATCGACAGCCCCCGCTATCTCGGGGAACACCCCCATATAGACCGCATTCTGAAAATCCTGAGGCAGTGAAGTGGTCATGGCAGAGGTTCTCCAGCCCGCATCGATCAAATAGACAGACTTGCCCTGGTAAAACTCCTGATCGGCCTCGGTATTGGACATCTGGTTTACGCCGGGGCTGAAGACGCCCTTATCCACCATCTCTTTTACGATTTCAAGCGAGCGAACAAAGGGTTCATCGGTAAAGGAGGCCTTGCCAACCATTGCCTTTTGGAACCACTCTTTGCCTCCCATCCTATCGACAAGGGCGCTTAAAAGCCACGAATTGACGGGCCACTGGTCCTTGTTTCCGAGAGAAACGGGATAATAGCCTGCCTTCTTGATGGTGTCGACCTGGGAAAGAAGCTCTTTATAGCTTTTGGGAAAGGAGAGACCAAGCTCATTGAGAATTTTCGTATTGGCATACATCACATGGCAGACTGCCATGGAAGGTGGAATGGTGTAGATCTCCCCTTCACTCCCCTGCGCTTCCCACGCCGCGGGATTAAAGGATTTCATGAAGGCATCATCCAGGTAGGCTCGAAGGTCCAGAACCTTCCCGGTTTCGGTAATATATGCAGTCCGCTTCCCCACATAGGTGGTAAAGACATCGGGCATGCGGCCGGAAGCAGCCATGGCCTGAAATTTTTGATGAAACGATTCGCCGGTGGCATATTCATGCTTGAATTCAATCTCGGGATGTGCCGCGGCAAAGGCTTTCATCACCTCATTGTGTCCTTCGTACTGCGGGTTTGCCGGGTCGATCTGAAAATAGGTGGAAAGAACAATCTTTCCGTTTCCCTTTTCCTGGTCACCTCCTGCCCAGGCAAGCGTAGATGAAAGTAGCAAGATCAGTCCGGCCAAAGCCAGTGATCGCACTCTCTTACGTGCAGTTTCTGTCATAGAAACCTCCTTATTAATTCATTCAATGAATTAATTAAACAAGAAAAAACCGGTGCTGTCAAGGATTTTTCGCACGTTTTACTGTCCCGAATAGTGGTGATACACCGCTTAAAGCCTACACAGCCTTCTCAACGATCATTAACATTCTCCGCTGCGACAAAAAAACCGGAGCCAAAAGGCTCCGGCACGATATCCCATCGGTGAAGGTGATTAATAGATGCGCTTGCGGGCGTCGGTTAAAAGGCCAAGAAGCTTTTCCGAAGGATTGCGGAACTTTGCAAGAAAAATCATTGCCGCAATAATATAGGGCTTAAAAGAGGCCTGCTTGTAAAGAGGATCCCGGTAGCGGTCGAAAACCGATGCCGCAACCTCACCCTTTTCACAGGAAACGCCGGAGATGTCGGCAGGAAGACAGTGCATATACAAAGCTTTTCCCTCCCGAGTGGTCGACATCAGTTCTTCGGTACATTCCCAGTCGGTAAACTGGGCATTCTGGGCAAGACAACGCTTTTCCAGCTCCTTGAGCGCCTGCTGATCACCGGTCTCAACAATCTTGGTCCGTTCTTCCATGACGCTAAAAGGAGCCCAGCTTTTCGGGTAGACAATATCGGCATCCTTAAATGCATCGGCCATTGAGTTAACCTTGGAGAAGGAGCCTCCGCTCTTTTGAGCATTCTTGGAAGCAACCCCTTCCATCTCGGGCATGACATTATAGCCTTCCGGATGAGCAAGGACCACATCCATACCAAAGCGGGTAAAGAGTCCGATGATCCCTTGAGGAACGGAGAGTGGCTTGCCGTAGGAGGGGCTGTAGGCCCAGGTCATGGCAAGCTTTTTTCCCTTGAGGTTTTCAACACCGCCGAACTCATTGATGACATGAAGGGCATCGGCCATGGCCTGGGTCGGATGGTCTATGTCACACTGAAGGTTGACAAGGGTGGGACGCTGCTCAAGCACCCCGTCGTAGTGTCCGTCTTCCACGGCCTGGGCAACCTCTTTCATGTAGGTATGTCCCTTGCCAATGTACATGTCGTCACGAATACCGATGACATCTGCCATAAAGCTGATCATATTTGCCGTTTCCCGAACCGTTTCACCGTGGGCAATCTGACTCTTTCCCTCGTCAAGGTCCTGTACCTCGAGGCCGAGAAGATTACAGGCGCTGGCAAAGCTGAAGCGGGTACGGGTCGAATTATCCCGAAAAAGGCTGATGGCAAGACCACTATCGAAGACCCGGCTCGATATGTTGTTTTCCCTCATGCCGCGAAGGATTTCGGCAACCTCAAAGGTGGCCCGAATTTCATCGTCACTGTGCTTCCAGGTGTGGAAAAAATCCTTCAGATACATTTTCTCGGTTCTAAGGGTCGAGAGGGATCTGATCATCTCCTCGATTCCAATTTTGTCCATGTAAACTGTTCCTCCAAAAATTATTCTCTCTCTATTTCAGTATGATATTCGCCCCGCCATAAGGAGGGGCAATGCGAGCGCTATTAGCCGAATCTTAGAGCTTTCCCAGAGCCCGAAGCACCTTCTCCGGTGTAAAGGGCCAGTCCCGGATCCAAACCCCGACGGCATCGTGGATTGCCGAAGCAAGGGCGGGAGAGGCACCGTTCAGGCTGATCTCCGATACGGATTTTCCGCCGAAGGGGCCGTAGGCGTCGTCGGTAAAGACCAAATGTGCGCCGAACTCCTCAGGTAAGTCAGTAATCATGGGGATGCCGTAGTCCCTCAGGGTCGGGTTGGTTAGGACGCCCTCTTTATCGATCACCATCTCTTCCCACAAGCTGTGGGCGATCGATTTAAAGGCACCCCCGTAAATCTGTCCGAGAGCAAGTTCCGGGTTGATGGGAGTCCCACAGTCCTGAAGGGCGTGATACTTTTGCACCTTTACCTCGCCGGTACGGGTATTGACCGCGACCTGACAGAAATGGGCCCCATAGGGAAAGGCAAAATCCTCGCTGGTGAAGCTTGCGTAGCCTACCAGCTGACCTGAACCGAGCCCTGCCTGCGTGTCCTGGGCAATCTCCTTGTAGCTCACCTTCCCCTTCCTTCCGACAACCATACCGGGGCGTTCAACGGCAAGATCCTCCAGGGATTCACCGAGCATCCTCGATGCGGCCTGCAGAATTTTTTCTTTTAAATCCTCGGCCGCCTTGAGGGAAGCGTTGCCGGAAAAGAAGGTTCCGCTTGAGGCATAGGCGCCGGTGTCGAAGGGTGTTGTATCGGTATCGCCGGAAAGGATCGAAACCTGCTCCATATCCACCTTCAAGGTCTCGGCAGCCACCTTCACCGAAACCGTATCAAGGCCGGTTCCGAGGTCGGCACCGCCGGAGTGGATCATGAAGCTTCCGTCGGCAAGCATTTTGACATCGGCACAGGAATGATCCAGACCGGGAAGTCCCGACCCCTGCTGAATGATGGCAAGCCCCTGACCGATGCGAATATCGGGATCCGCAGGCTGATTCTTTTTTCCCCAGCCTATCAGATCCGCTCCCTCCTCCAGAGCAGGGCCAAGACCGCAGCTGCCGACCGGCGCAGGAGTACCCTCCCGTCCCTCACCGAGACAGCGAAGGATTTCCAGCATGGCCCCCTCTTTGACCCGTACCTTTTCCACAAGTTTGAGGTGATCAATCTTCAACTCATCGGCGAGTTCCGCCAGAGCCATTTGCAGGGCAAAGGAGCCTTTAGGTGCTCCGTAGCCCTGGTAGGCACCGGTTATGGGGATATTGGTATAATAGGTGACAACATCGAATTTAAAGTTGTCGCACATCACCAAGGGAAGACTCTTGGAACAGGCATTCATCGGAACGGTGAGACAATGATTGCCGAAGCATCCGCTGTTTGCAAGCACCCGCATGTAGACTGCAGTGAGGGTACCGTCGCGTTTTGCCCCCAGCTTGACCCGGACCTTCATGGGAAAGCGGCTGGAATTGCTGGTAAACTCCTCTTCCCGGGTGTAATGATAGAAGACCGATCTACCGGTACTCCAGGTGGCAAAGGCGGCGACCTCTTCGAGAACGATATCCTGCTTCGATCCGTAACCGCCGCCGACACGTTCCTTGATCACCCTAACCTGGTTTTCACTGACACCGAGGATCGTGGAAACAATCCGGCGAAGATGCCAGGGAACCTGGGTAGAGGCGTGGATAACAAGTCGCTCCCCATCCATCTGGGTATAGACAACATGGGTCTCCAGAGGGGCCTGTTGCACCTGGCTGGTCTCATATTCTCGGTCGATGACCACATCGGCTTGAGCAAAGCCGCTGTCGACATCTCCGATCCCGCCTGTCACACTAGCGGCAATATTATGACGAGGATCACCGTGGATTGGAAACTGATAGATGATCTTACCGTCCCGGGGATTTGCCCCTTTGTTGTAGGAATCCAGGTCGTCGGGAGCTCCCGCCACATACTCAACGGTTCCACCGTGGATGACGGGTGCGCCTTCGGCAGCGGCTTCTTCGATGGTAAATACAGGCTCCAGTACCTCATATTCGACCTCGATAAGGCCCAAGGCCTTGTCGGCGATCTCCCCGTTTTCGGCAACAACTGCAGCGACACGGTCACCTACATGCATAAGCTTCTGATTGAACATCCGTCTGTCATAGGGAGAGGGCTCGGGAAAGCCCTGACCGGCGAAGGTGTACCAAACATCGGGACAGTTTTTATAGGTGATGACCATGACGACCCCGGGCAAGGCCTCGGCCTTACTGGTATCGATACTGGTAATATATGCATGGGCATGAGGGCTCTTGAGCATTTTGAGGATGCAGGCATCCTGTTCCACAAAATCCTCGACAAAGGCCTTGCGGGCGGTAACCAATTTGGCACCGTCCACCTTTTTTCTCACCTTCCCGACCACATCGAGGTCTTCCCGAAACTCGGGAGCGATCTGTGTGGTATAGCCAGGCTCTTTCATCCGTCGGGATGCGAGTTCCACAGCCTTGAAAAACTGCTGATACCCGGTGGCACGATTATAGATCCCGGAAAGTGCGTCTATCACCTCCACTCGGGAAGGATCGGGACTCCGTTCGAGGAGATCGGCAAGGGCGAGAGCCGCGGCAGGGCTGTTGTAACCAGACTGGACTACCCCCGCATCTATCATCGATTCCTGGACGATCGAAAGCTTTTTTCCTTTCACCAGAGACTCGGCGGTCCGGATCGTCCGCCCCCCTACCTGGGCTGCAATCATGAGATTGGCATAGGCAGGTTTTCCATCCACGAGGATGAGATCGCTACCGGCGAAACCCTCGCCGTCATCACTGTCACGAACAGAGAGCATGCCGAGGCGATAAAGCAATTCGCGTAGGTTCTCGCCGGGATGTGTAAAAAGTCGTTTCTCAACCCCGTTTAGGGTGAATGTCAATTCCATTGCGTTTACCCCCTATCCCCGGCAGCGATACAGGCCGTAAAAAGATCCATAGCACTAACGCCTGCAATGTAACGTTTATATTCTGCAGAACCGAGATAATCGGAAACCGGCTTTATCGCGTTTTCAAGGTGCTGAGGAAGCCTTTCAAGAGCCTCGGGTTCCGAAGCCAAAAGCGTCTCTACCGATTTCACTCGCCGGGGACTTCCCGGAAGCCCTCCGACGACAAAACGAACACCCTTCTCAGGAACTTCGGTAAAGGCACAGGCCATGACAAAAACGGGAGAGCCCTGGGAGGTCCTGGTAAGCCTTGCGGTTCGCAACAGTCGCTTCGGATCAGGGACGATGATATTCATGATCAAACCCTGCTTATCGGAAAGCCACTGCTCCAGGGATACTGTTTCTCCCGATGACATCTCAAGGAGGGCATCGTAGGCAAGCAACACAGGGATGAGATAACTGTCCCGGCGATCGGAGGCAATATTGCCTCCGGCCGTCGCCATGTGACGCAGGGGACGGCTTGCGGCCTGACCGGCAGCATGGCGAAGAGGATCAGGCAGGGAACCTTCTTCCGCTATCTGCTGAAGCGATATACCAGCTCCAATGATAAGGGAAGAAGCCGACGTTTCGATCCTTTTCGGCGTTACAGCGGAAATGTCAATTGCGATACTCCCGGAAACAGACGAGTGAAGCCTGTTCACCTCACTCCCGCCGGCGAGAAAAAAGGCCTCGCTTCCATACCGATTTTTTAACTTCAGAGCCTCTTCGGCCCGAGATGGTTTCACGTATTCTCCTACCATATCCACCTCCCTATCGCTCCTCGAGAAGCCTGGCAGCAATGGCATTGGCCTTCCCGGTCAGCTCTCTTTCGTCAAAACCGACAAGGCAGCCCTCATCGACGACCACCTCGCCGTTCACGATGGTGTAGGCGGTCCCATGGTCGTAACCGGAGAAAAGCAACGCGGCAAGGGGATCGGAAAGGGCCCCGGCATATTCGAGCCGATCGACATTCCAGATAGCCATATCGGCCGCCATCCCCTCTTCAAGCCTTCCCACCTTTTCGTAACCAAGTAACCTTGCACCGTTTTCCGAGGCGATCTTGAAGGTCTGTTTTGCGGTAAGGGCACCGCTTCCGTACTTGACCCGCTGGAGCAGCATGGCCTGACGGGCCTCTCCCAAAAGATCGCTGGTATCGTTACTGGCAGAGCCATCCACCCCAAGGGCGACATTTATCCCCCGCGGCAGCATCTCCGAAACCCGACAGATACCGCTTCCCAGGCGCATATTGCTGGCTGGACAGTGGGCGATGTGGCTGCCGGTTTGGGCCAAAATATCGAGTTCCTCATCGTTAAAATGGATACCGTGGGCAAAAAAGACATCATCACCGAGAAAATCGCAGTCGGCCATCACCAGTACCGGGCGTCTGCCGTAGACCTGAACACAAAAATCATTTTCATCCAGGGTCTCGGCAAGGTGGGTGTGCAGGCGAACCCCATGCTGCCTCGCAAGGGCCGCAGAATCTTTCATGAGCTGTTCGGTTACGCTAAAGGGGCTACAAGGGGCCAGAACAACCTTGCGCATAGAAAAATCGCTTCTGTCGTGATATTGGGAGATGACCCGCTCGCTGTCGGCCAAGATAACCTCTTCGGTCTGCACCACCGAGTCGGGGGGCAACCCCCCATCCTTTTTCGAGAGGCTCATGGATCCCCGGGTCGGTGAGAAGCGCATACCGAGGGTTTCGGCCGCCTCGAACTGAAGCCCCATGAGGTCACCGGCAAAATTATTGGGGTAGAGGTAGTGGTGATCGGTAGTAAGGGTACAGCCGGTCTTCAGAAGCTCGGCCATGGCGAGAAGGCTTGAGTAGTAGACAGCCTCTTCGTCAATGTGCTTCCAGACCTCGTAGAGATAGACCAGCCAGTCGAAAAGTTTGGCGTTCTGCACCGCCGGAATATTTCGTGTCAGGGTTTGGTAAAAGTGGTGATGGGTATTTACCAGACCGGGAACCACCACATGGGTGGAACAGTCAATAACCCGGTCGGCCCCGGCAGGATCGATCTTCGGGGCGATCGATGCAATTTTGTTGCCGTCGACCAACATATCATAACCGCGAAGCCCTTCGGCCTGGCCTCCGGGATGCAGGTAATAGATATCCTTTAAAAGCAGTTTTGCCATGGTCAGGAGACTCCTTTCTTCAGTTCGTCATCGATAAATAGTTCCAGAAGATTGAGGGCAACCCTTTTTCGATAGGCTGCGGTGGAACGCTGATCGTCTATAGGCACGATCATGGCACCATAGGATTGCAGGAGGCGCTCGCGAAGCTCTTCAAGCTCGCCGGATCCCGCCCCGGCCAGGAGCCTTTCAGACTCAAGGCTACGAACAACCGTCGGACCAACAGCACCGACGGCAATCCTGACATCATCGATCCGGCCGCCCTTGATCTTGGCGAGGCCGCAGAAGCTCAGTTTCGAAAGGGCGTTTGCCTTTCTCGTTCCCACCTTGCGATAAAAAGTAAGCGTCCAATCGAGAGCGGGGACAATGATGGCCGACACAATCTCATCATCGGCGAGGGCTGTTCGGCCCGGCCCCGTCACAAAATCAATGACGGGAATCTGTCGTTCACCGGAAAGGCTTTTACAGACGACAGAGGCTCCAAGAGCATAGAGGGCGCAAATCGAATCTCCGGCAGGAGATGCGTTGCAGAGGTTCCCGGCCATGGTGCCGACATTTCGCAAGGCTGGTGCGGCGATTCCCCGGATTGCTTCGGCAAGAAGGGCCGGGGTGCCGGGATACTCCATGATTTCGGTCAGGGTGGCACCCGCACCGTAGATAATCTTTCCACTGCTTAGCTCAATGTTTTGGAGTTCCTTCAAATGGCCCAAAAAGAGCACGGATTTTGGAAAAGCAGGAAGCGTCCCCGCCCAGCTTTTGTAGCGAACCATGAGGTCCGTACCTCCGGCAAAGGGAAGAGCCCCGCTATTTTTCCGTAATTCGAGCGCCTCGCGGAGGGTTTGAGGTTTGTATCCCGTTACCATAGCCCCCTCCCCTTTTTCGCGGCAAGCAAAACCCCGCGAACAATCATGTCGTAACCGGTACAACGACAGAGGTTACCGGAAAGCCCTTCCCGCACCTCTGCCTCGCTCGGATCGGGATTCTTGCGCAAAAGAGACTCGGTTGCCATCATCATTCCGGGCGTACAGAAACCACACTGAACAGCCCCGCTTTCCGCAAAGGCCTCGACGATGCACTTACCCCGATCCGTGTCCCGGAGTCCTTCCGGGGTTACGATCTCGCATCCCGCAACGGTAGCCACGGGGATCAGACATGAATTAACAATCTTTCCGTCCTTGAGAACGGAACAGGCTCCGCACTCACCCTCTCCACAGCCCTCTTTGACGCCGGTAAGGCCGAGATCTTCACGAAGCAGATCAAGTAGGCGCAGAAGCGGATCGGCTTCCACGCTTACCGGTTCCCCGTTTAATGTAAAAGATACCAAGCTCATCCTTCGATCACCTCCATCAGATATTCCGGCGTGACCGGAATCCGGTCTATAGGCTTGTCGATCGCCCACTGAACCGCATCGGCATAGGCAGGAGCGGCGCCGTCGAAAACCAGCTCTCCCGCCCCCTTTGCTCCAAAGGGACCGTAGGGATAGGGATTGTCTACCAATTGGTTGTGGATGGATGGGAAGTCCATGGAGGTCGGAATGACATAATCGGCCATGGTATGCTGGCGAAAGCGTCCGTTTACCGCCTCCAGCTTTTCAAGGCTGGCATAACCGAGCCCCTGGATGATACCGCCATGAGCCTGCCCTTCAACCACCCTCTCGTCGATGGCCGTTCCCACATCAAAAACCGACCAGATTCCCTTTGTGGAAACCTCATAGGTAACAGGATCAACCTCCACTTCGACAACGTTAATGCCCCAGCCGAAAGAGGGATATGCATCCCCCTGAAGATCATCCTGGTTCCATTCCAGTCCGGGAGGCGGGGCGTAACGGTGGGAAACCTCGACCATTTTCCCCGGCTTCCAGGCGGCTTTCAACTTCTTTGCACATTCCTGGACCAGAAAACCCACAACCGCAATGGAGCGAGAGGCACAGGTCGGGCCGGAATCGGGGACACGGTCGGTATCGGGATTATCATAACCGACATCATCCACCGGCAGGCCGAGAACCTGGGCAGCGATCTTACGAAAGGTGGTTTGGAGTCCCTGCCCCATCTCTACGTTACTCACCAACAGGTCAACCTTTCCGTCACGCCTTCCCCGCATGGTAACAAGGCCCTTTATGATCGCCTGTTCTCCATTACCGGTAAAACCGCTGCCGTGATTAAAAATCGATATGCCGATTCCCCGAAGGGCCCCACGACTATACTCGGAGGCCTTTCGATCGTAGTCGGAGGCTTCTTTGATCTTTTGGAGCATCTCCGGCAGCTTGACATCCTCTTTGATCTTGCCGTTGGTGACGGTTACACCACCCTTTTCCGTAAAATAACGCTCTTTAAAGGTAAGCTCATCGGCGCCAAGCTGCCGTGCAAGATGGCTCATATGCATCTCAACCGCAAAAAGCCCCTGGGGCGCCCCGAAACCGCGGTAGGCATCGCTGGGCACATTGTTCGTGGCAATGGCCCTGCCCCGAATCTTGACGTTGGGAATGTCGTAGACACTGTTGGAGCTGAAAATCGCCCTCTGAAGAACGACAAGCGAGCAGCTCTCGTAGGCCCCAGCGTTTATCTGTACATCGATATCCATACCGATGATTTTCCCATCTTTGTCCAGGGCCGTTCGGAAACGGGTTGTACTGGGATGCCGTTTGGGGGTAAAGCTGATGTCCTCGATGCGGTCGAGAACCAGCTGAACAGGCTTTCCTATCTTGTGTACCGCAACGGCGACAGGGGTGGCCATCACATCGGGGAAGTGCTCCTTGCCGCCGAAAGCGCCTCCGGTAACAGCCTGCTTCACCCTCACCTCGTCGGAAGAAAGGCCTAAACAATGCGCAACGGCCTTTCGAATATAAAAGGGACACTGGCTTGAGGCGTAAAAGGTAATCTTCCCCTCTTCCAGGGTTCCGATGACCCCCTGAGGCTCCATGTAGATATGTTCCTGATAGCCGGTGCTGATCTCATCTTCGATGATTTGATCGGCAGCGGCAAAGGCGGCGTCGGGTTCTCCCTTTACCAGATGGTAATCGGCATAGAGATTATCATCACCGTATAGCGGCCCCCCTTTGAGTGCCAGGGCCTCCTCCAGCGTGAAAGCAGGATCGAGATCCTCGTAGACTACCTCGATTCCTTTCAGGATTTCCAGCACCCTTTGTCGATCAGGCCCTACAACCAGGCCGATGGCTTCTCCGATATAACGGACCCGGCCGTCGGCGAATACGGGCCAATCTTTTTTGATCATTAAGACTTCATTGGTGCCACCAGAGGGGATATCGTTTTTATCTATGAAAAAATAGCCCTCGGGTAGCGTTGGGACATGTATCTCAAGGATCTTTGCCCTGGCGCGATCCGAGCGGAGAACCCTGGCGTATAAGAGTCCCGGAAACTGGAGATCTGAGACATACTTGGCAGCTCCGGTACTCTTTGCGGTGGCATCGACTCGCGTCACGGCCTTACTGATGTTTGCATTCATTCAAGACCTACCCTTCTTCCTCCCGGACGGAGGTTAGCGTCGAAAAGCCCGTCCGTCGTCATCGGCGGACGGGCATACAATTCTATACACTAGTAATATACTAGTTTTTCCCCTCAAGTACATAGGGAAGCATGGCATAAAAAGCCGAACAGATCTCAAGATCATCTACCCTGGTGATCTCATTAGGGGCGTGGGCCTGTGCCTCATCCCCGGGGCCGAAGCCGATGGCCGGAATTTTATGGCGTCCGGTAGTGGCAACGGCATTTGTGGAAAACGTCCACTTATCGACAACCGGCTCCTTGTTCCAGAGCTCCTTATAAGCGCTCACACCTGCCTGGACCAGTGTATGGTCCTCGGGAATTTTCCATGTGGGAAAGTACAGCTCCTGATGATAGTCCAGCTTCTTCCAGCCGAACTCTTCGTACATGGGCATCTCGACCTGTACCTTATCCTCGCTCTCGCCGATGGCCTCGGAAATGTACTTTTTCACCTGGGCGATGGCAAGTTCCTTGTCCTCACCCCAGGTCAGGCGCCGGTCAAGGTAGAGCATAGCCTGATCGGGAACCGCGCACTGGCTTGGGCCCTTTACATCAATCTGGCTTACCACGACGGTTCCCTTTCCGAGAAAATTATCGTCGTCGGGCTGGAGATCTGCATTGAGCTTTTCCATGGCAAGGGCGGCACGAGCTGCCTTGTAGGCGGCACTTTCACCCCGCTCAGGGGCGGAACCATGGCTGGAAACCCCTTTGAGGCGCACCATCATCTCCATCCTTCCCCGGTGTCCGCGGTAGATACGGCAGCTGGTCGGTTCGGTAGAGACAAAGAGGTCCGGCTTGAACTTCTCTTCTTCGATAAGGTACTTCCAGCACATACCATCGCAATCCTCTTCCATGACGGTAAAGGTAAAGTAGATGGTGTATTCACCGCTGTAGCCAAGTTCCTTCAGAATTCGACCAGCGGCAATCATGCTGGCGGCTCCACCCTTCTGATCACTTGTACCGCGACCGTGAATCAGGCCATCCTTGATAAGGCCGGAAAAGGGATCGAGTTTCCACTGGTCGGGGTCGCCAACCTCTACGGTATCGATATGGGCGTCGAAGGCAATGGTCTTAGGTCCGTTTCCAACCCTGCCGATCACGCTTCCAAGACCGTCGATACGAACCTCGTCGAAACCGGCATCCTGGCACATCTGGACAATCTTTCGGCAGACTGCCTCTTCATCCCCACTGTAACTTTTGATCTTTACCATTTCGCTCAGGACTTGTGCCGTATAGTCACGGTATTCCTTCGCTTTTTTTAGAATATCGTCACGAACTCCCATATTAATTCTCCTCTGTCGTTCTATATTCGCCGTCTTTTTCAATCGGCTAATCTGTCTATGTTCTTCCAGACCCGCATTGTCGCCTTGCGGGCTTCGGCATACAGTGCCTCTGCATCAAAGGGGAAGCGGCCATCTTCCAGCACCACGCGGCCGTTAACAAGTACGGTTTTGACATCACCGCTTGTCATACCGAAGGCCATGTGCCCAGCGATATTTTCGGGGGCAAGCGGCGTCGGGCTAAGATAGTCGGCAATAACGATATCCGCCTTGTAGCCGGCTTCCAGGCGGCCGTACTTTTCATCGAAATAGCGCTCCAGGATAGCGTTTCCGTTGTAGAGAAACCTCAGATAATCATCCGGCCAGAGCGGGCCGCCTGCATCCTTGTGCTTGAAGTAGGCGAACTTAAACTCCTCGAACATGTTTGCGCCGATCCCGTCGGTTCCCAGGGCAAGATTCTTGTACTTCGGCAGATTGACATTGTAGCCGACCCCGTTGTTCATGTTGCTTCGGGCGTTATGCACAAGATAGGCATCGGCCTCGTTGATAAGCCGAATATCCTCATCGGAAAGGTAGATGCCGTGGACCAAAAGCGCCTTCTCGTTAAGGAGACCGTGGTCGGCAAGCCGACGGCCGAGATCCTTGTTGAAACGCAGGTGAGAATCACTGACATCGTAGCGCCCCTCGGCAACATGAAGGTGAATTCCCCGGCCGGTTACATCGACCGCTTCCTTCATTGCAACAAGCCCTGCGTCGGGAAGGGTAAAGGGGGCATGTCCTCCGATGGCCGCCTCCACAAGATGATCGCCCCTGCCGCTTTTCTTCTCTTCGTCGATAAGCTTGGCAAATTCGATATTCTCCTCGATCCCCTGTTCCATGCCCTCAAGGCCGTTTCGATCCGTGGTCTCGTAACAGGTCATACCCCGAAGGCCCACCTTTTCGAAGGACTTCTTCAAGGTGGCAAGGCTTCCCTTGATATAACTGGGACTTGCATGGTGATCGATGACCGCAGTGGTTCCGGACTTGATGGCATCCATAGAGCAAATGAGTCCGGAATAGTAGACCGACTCCTCGTCCAGGGCCCGATCAAGGAGCCACCAGAGGTTCCGAAGGGTCGAGACAAAGTCCGGGGTCGGACCGACCTTGGCCATGACCCCACGGGATAGGCCGCTGTAGTAGTGATGATGGCTGCAGACAAGGCCCGGATAGACCAGTCTGCCCGATGCATCGATCACCTTCTCCGCCCGGTCCCGATACGCTACTCCGGCATTTTCCCCCACGGCGAGTATGGTATCACCGTCGATAACGATATCGGCCTTCTCCCAAACCCTGGGAGGGTTAAACTGCATTGCCTGAGCATCTTTAATAATGATCACTGGTTATTCTCCCACTGCCGTAAGCAGATAATTGTATTCACTTGCCACCTTTCCGATCACAGCCGAAACCCTTCTGTCCACAAAGCCGCCGGAAATCCTACCCTCTTTGTCTATCGAGTATTCGGTAACCTGTCCGTTTTGGCGCAGGAAGAGCCTTCCTTCCTGGATGAAAAAGCCGGGATTGGACGAATTCTCGAAATCGTCTTTTCTGTTGTAGATGGTGAACTTGTCTCGATAGGGCCTGCCGTCGTGGGGGCAGAAGGTCGCACAGTTTCCGCACTCGTTGCAGTAGGCATCTATGTGGAGGATCTGCGCCGGATCGTGAAAATCGGCCAACTCAGGGCTCTCTATGACGATGTTTGCCCGGTTGGGGCACACTTCCACACACTTGTTACAGACGTAGTTGCACTCCAGACACCTCGCGGCCTCCCGTTCTGCGAATTTCGCATCGCCCGCGGCCTTCACATCTTCGGATTCGAGAATCTTTCCCTTTCGCTGAAGCAAAACAGCTGCACGATCGCCGGATTCGGGAAGCCGTATCTCGTGCTTCCACTGGCTGTCGGCAGAACGGCAGATCGAATCGGCTGCTTTTCGCCCTGCGGCGACACAGCGGACAATGGTAGAAGGCCCGCTCTGAGCGTCTCCGCCAAGGTATACCCGCGGAATTTTCGTTTCCAGGGTAGAGGCATCCACCTCGGGCCATCCGTCAGGGCCAAGGGGAAGTCCCATATCACGGAGGGCCTGTGCATCGACGGTTTCCCCAATGGCAGTGATGATGGTATCGGCCTCGATGGTTTCGGTCTTTGCAGTGGCAACCGGTCTGCGTCGTCCCGAGGCGTCCATGTTGCCGAGCTCCATCACCCGGCAGGTGACACTGCCGTCGGCATCGAAGGACTCGGGGTTACGGAGAAAATGGAACTCCACGCCGTCCTCAACGGCCATATCATATTCTTCCAGGTCGGCGGGCATCTGCTCCCTGGTTCTGCGGTAGAGGACCGAAACCTTCTCCACACCGGGGACCTGAAGGGCCGCCCGGGCGCTGTCCATTGCGGTATTTCCCCCGCCCACGACAACAACACGCCGTCCCAGTTTCACATTCTCAGGGGCGTTTCGGAACTCCCACAGGAAGTCAAGGGATTCCAGGACCCTGTTGTCGGAGCCGTCGAGGGCCATTACGTTACCCTTCTCCGCTCCTACCCCGAGAAAGATAAACTCAAACCCCTTTGCAATCAGTCCGTCGATGGTGACGGACTTGGAATTGATATTAAACTCAAACTCAACGCCGTGGGATTTGATGAACTCCACATCCTTTTCAATGGCGGAAAGGGGAAGACGGAAATGGGGAATGACATGACGCACAACCCCGCCGGCAGAGTCGTGTTTCTCAAAAACCTTTACATCAAACCCTTCCCGTGCAAGGAAGTAGGCGGCGGATAATCCGGCAGGACCTGCCCCGACTACCGCAACTTTCCGGCCGTTCTTCCTGGTCGCCGTGTTGTGGCGGCGAATATACTCATCCCAGCCGTTGTCGGCTGCGATTCGTTTCATTTCTCGGATCTTTACCGCCCCTTCGTAGTCAAGCCGTGTACAGTTATACTGACACTGATGGTCGCAGATCTGGCCGGTGATGTTGGGAAGGGCGTTTTTTTCATAGATAAGATCCAGGGCCTCGCTGTAGCGACCTTCGCCGGTGAGCCTGACATACTCGGGAACATCCTGTCCGATGGGGCAGCCGATGGTACAGGGAGCCACATAACAGTCGAACAGCGGCAGCGGCCGGTGGGTTTCTATCCGGCTCTTTCCCCTGAAATCTTTCACCGCATTCTGCGCCGAAAGGGCCTGCTGTGCCATCTTCTTTACCGCCCCGACATCGACCGTACCCTTTTCCCACCCTGAAGAGGCGTCGGTGAGGGCCGAAAGTTCAGCCATTCTGAAATAACCGCCGGGTTTGAGCATATCCGTTGCCAAGGTGATGGGACGGATTCCAGCCTCGAAAATGGCCTTCACATTAAAGGCGGAGGCACCACCGGCGTAGCTGATGGGCATCGTTCCGTCAAACTCCTCTGAGATGAGGGCCGCGAGATTAATGGTCAGGGGATAAAGGGCCCTGCCGGACATATACATTTCGTCTCCGGGCAGTGCCCCCTGGTCGTTGACCGATCCGAGGGTATTGGAAAGCTTAACCCCAAAGGTCAGCCCTTCTTTTTCCGCCAGCCCCTTAAGCCGCAGAAGCATCTCCTTGGCGGCCTCCCACTGAAGATCATGGCCGAAAGCTTCTCGGCTTAGGTGCAAATAAGAGTAGCCCATACCATCCAATATTTCCCGTACCCTGTCATAGCCCAGAAGGGTCGGGTTGAGTTTGACATAGGTGGGGATCTTCTTTTCTGTGAGCATGTAGCTGCAGATCGCCTCGATTTCGTCTGGTGGGCAGCCGTGCATAGTCGAAAGGGTCACCGAAGGAGTGATCTTCGAACCGATTCTCTTCGATATCCCCTGTAAAGCAGGAAACCGAGCTTCCAGATCGGTGCCTGCATACAAAGCGCCGTCGCTAAGGACAGCCTCAAGGCTCTCAAGCTGTTCCTTGAATCGCGCATCATGTGAAGAATCAATCATCCTCTCGATAAATTGATCCATCCGTTCCGTTTTGATGCCGGCGAGATCATAGCCGACACTCATATTAAAGATAAAAGAGGGCCCCTTACCGTCGCCAAGTTCAAACAACTCCTCAAGCACGTGAAGAAGCAACCACGCCTTTACATATTCATCGTATGCCTTGGTGAGGGTGTACTCGGTGGACCACTCGGTGTTGTAACATTCATCTCTTGCATCGATACATGGTTTTGCAATCTCAAGGGTATCCATGATCTGAACAGTCTTCAGCTCCATAAAACGGCCACCGGAAAGATATGCGGCAATAATATTCTGAGCGAGCTGAGTGTGAGGCCCGGCGGCAGGTCCCATGGGAGAACTACAGCTTCCGTGAAAAACGGAAATCCGTTTTCCCGACGACGGTCGGTAAAATCGTGAAACAGGTATACCGAATATCGACTGTGACTTCCTATATTCTCCAAAAACTCTCTCTACCAGCTCCCGCAAGGGAACAGGCCGCATGATATCTCCCATACGCACCCCTTATTACGTTGAAATAGAATAAAGCTGACTTTTGTGTCCCGGTCTGACTTTATTGTACCGTGTTTCATTCTGTTGTCAACAACGAATGCAACAATTTGCAACATTTTTTACGCTCGTATCTTGACGTGGGGGACAGGGTGTAGTATAGATGAAGTAGGGTTGGAATTTGAGAAATACGAAAGTTTCACTTAGATATTTCAATTTTTCCGATCTTTATGCTGTAGTGATTGCGTAAATGTACAGGTTATTGTATCTTTTAGGCGATTGGCTCGCTTTGAAGTTCCAGTAACCAAAAAAACATCATAACGAGAGGGATACGAAATGATCGATCTGACCATGCACGAGGACGTAAAAAAGAAAAATGTTCAAAGATGTCGTGAACGAGGCATCATTCTGCCCACCTTTGCCCAAATGAAAGATCCTTCAAAAATTCCGGCTTCTGTCCGTGAAAAACTAAAAGAGGTTGGCCTGTGGGACATCAATCCCCTCAACCTTTTCCGCATCACCTGGAAAAACGAGCCGACCAAGGATGGAGGAACCTTCGGAGGGGTCAACTACATTGAGATTCCCAAAGAAATAACCGGGGTCAAAGCACGGGTCTTTGCGATTGTAGGGAAATGGTTTCCCACCGGAGCCCATAAGGTAGGAGCCACGTACGGTTGTCTTGCTCCCGCCCTCATAACCGGAAATTTCGACTCTACAAAGCAGAAGGCTGTTTGGCCCTCTACCGGCAACTACTGCCGCGGCGGCGCATATAACTCCGACCTTCTCGCCTGTGATTCCATCGCCATCCTCCCTGAAGAGATGAGTGCCGAAAGGTTTAACTGGCTTAAAAAGGTGGCAGGAGAGGTTATTGCCACTCCCGGTTGTGAAAGTAACGTTAAGGAGATTTTCGACAAGTGCCATGAGCTGACTTCCCAGCGTGGCGATGCCATCGTTATTTTCAACCAGTTTGATGAGTTCGGGAACTATCTCTGGCATTATGAAGTAACAGGAAATGCCATCGAAGAGATCGTGAAAAAAGAGATGGGGCCGAAGAGTCGGTTTAAGGGCTATTTCTCCACCACCGGTTCTGCGGGCACCATCGGTGCGGGAGATTATCTGAAGCAGAAATTTCCAGAATTGAAGATCGCGGCAGGGGAAGCACTTCAGTGCCCGACCCTGCTAAGTAACGGTTTCGGCGGGCATAGAATCGAAGGGATCGGCGACAAGCATGTGCCCTGGATCCATAACGTACGGAATACCGATATGGTCATCGCCATCGACGATGACGATTCCATGGATCTGCTCAGACTTTTCAACGAGCCGGCAGGCCAGGAATATATGAAGAAAATCGGAATCCCTGCCTCTTTCGTCGATAACGCCGAGCTTCTTGGAATCAGCGGCATTGCTAATGTCCTCGGTGCCATTAAGATGGCGAAATACTACGAGATGGACGAGGATGATGTTGTGGTAACCGTCCTTACCGACTCCTTCGAGATGTACCCCAGCAGAATCAAAGAGATGCAAGAGCGGGACGGCGAACTGGATACTGTAAAGGCGGCGCAGATTTACCACGGCAGCCTTGAGAAGCAGGGCATCGACAACATGATGGAGCTCGGTTACCGGGACCGCCTGCGGGTCCACAACCTCAAATACTACACGTGGGTCGAGCAGCAGGGAAAGACCTATGCCCAGATCAATGCTCAGTGGTACGACAGGGACTACTGGACAAATATCCAGGCCCTTACTCCTAAAATCGATAAGCTGATCGAAGAGTTCAACGCCGAAGTCGGCCTTATCTAAGCGATTTCACAAAAAAAGGCCGGCACTGTGCCGGCCTTTTTTTCGTCTCAAAGAACGTTTACGCAAAAAGGATTATTCAAGAGGAGCCTTCCATGGAGTTTCATTACATATGTAACGACTGCGGAGCAGAATACGACTCGAAACATATCATCTACCGCTGCCCGGCCTGCAGCGGAAAGGCAGCAGAGGGAGAGATGCAACGGGGAAACCTGCGTACCATCATCGATCCTGCCTATCTTAAAAGCCTGGCGGACAAAAAAAACCTTTCGCCCTTTGACTTCTTTCCCTATGAGATCCCCACACCCCAGGCATATCCGGTAGGGAATACTCCCCTTCTCGGTCCCGAGCGGCTGAGAAAAAGATATAAGGTCCCCAGGCTGTTTTTGAAAAACGACGGCATGAACCCTTCCGGTTCCTTTAAAGATAGGGCAAGCCAGCTTGTGGTGGGGCAGGCCCTCCACTTCGGGGAACAAAAGGTTGCCCTCGCTTCGACGGGGAATGCAGGCAGTGCCATGGCCTGTGCGGGAGCCGCCTACGGGTTGGAGATCATACTGTTTGTTCCGGAAACGGCGCCGAGGAACAAATTGATGCAGTCGGTGCTTTACGGAGCAACGGTAGTTCCGGTAAAGGGAACCTATGATGATGCCTTCGGACTTTCCATCGAGTTTACCGAAAAACATGGGGGCATCAATCGGAACACCGCCTACAATCCTATGACCGTCGAAGGCAAAAAGAGCGTGGCCATCGAACTCTTCCTGCAGTTTGCAAGGCGTGCACCCGAATATGTCTATGTGCCGGTGGGGGATGGAGTAATCTACAGCGGCGTGGTTAAGGGCTTCAAGGACCTCCTCGATGCAGGATTAATCGAACGCTTGCCGAAGGTTATCTGCGTTCAATCGACAAAAAGCAACGCAATAGCCCAAGCCTGGGAAAGCGGTGAGGCAAAAACCATCCCGGCGGCAACGACGAAGGCCGATTCCATCAGCGTGGCAAGCCCCGCCAACGGCCGCATGGCTGTTGACTTTATCAACGAGTGTAAGGGCTGGGCAAGCCAGGTGAGTGACGAGGCTATCATCGAAGCGGAGCTTGAACTCTGCAAAGAGGCAGGCCTTTTTGCAGAACCGGCAGCCTCGGCAGCATGGGCCGGATACAAACAAGATCTGGCTTCAGGCAAGATCACTCCAGAAGCGGAAGCGGTCGTCCTTCTTACCGGCATAGGCTTTAAGGATATGAAGGCTGTGGAAGATACGATAAAGATGCCCAACAGCGTCGAACCGAAGCTCGACGCTGTTGAGGCCTTTTTGTTCAAATAGGTTCAAATAACCGTTGGTGAAGTAAAGCGGCCTGTGTGATCGGTAGCGAAGGCCGCTTTGCCATCGACAACTTCAATCCCGACAAATTCAGTAAAAAAACATCATCATTACGACACGATCTTTTGCGTCGGATGGTCGAGGAGAAAAGAACATACCGCCTCCACCGAAGGAATATGACCGCAAGCCCCGATGTGGGTGGCATTTATCGCTGCTGCGGCCTGGGCAAAGGCAGCACACTCTTCCGGCGGATACCCTTTCAGAATGCCGTAGGAAAAGGCAGCCACAAACGTGTCGCCACAGCCGGTGGTATCAAGCACTTTTATATCCGTAAAAGCGGGGATTTGCCCTCTCACACCGTCGATATCGATATAACACCCCTGAGAACCCAATTTAATTACGACGTTACCGGCCCCACGATCACGAAGTTTCCGGCACATTTCGGCAGGATCACCAGCCCCTGTCACCGCGGAGGCTTCCTCAAGGCTCGGCATCAAATAGTCGATATGCGGCAAAAGAACATCAAGGACTTCATCGGCAGCTCCTTCGGTATCGCAGGTCATATCCGCCACCGTAATCACTCCATGTCTTTTAGCCTCGGCGAGCAAGCTTCCGGCCCCATGACGGTCAAATTCCGGCATAACGAAAAGGCTGCCGATTGACAAGAGTCGGGCCTTTTTTACCGCCTCCAGACTATATGCGTTTGGAACATAGTTCTTACCGCAACCGCGATCGAAAAGGAAATTCCGCTGTCCTTCCCTGCCGACCAAAACGAGAGAGGACATGGTGGTATCGTGTTCATACCTCTGGAGATACTCGGTACAAATCCCCTTCTCCGATAGGAGCCCGGAGAGATTTTCGGCCTTCCAATCATTCCCCACGCAGCTAAAAAGTGCTGCCGACAGCCCCAAAGAAGAGGCGGTAATCGCCTGGTTTGCAGCATCCCCCCCGATGCCGAGGGAAATAGTATCGACCGGCGTGCTATCCACCTGAAAGACATGGGGGCCGATGTTTCCGGTCACAACGATATCCAGACAGGTAATTCCGGCGCAGATCATTTCGAACTCAGACATTTATAGCCCTTCCATCCGGAACACTCACGCCTTTCCGGCGCTTCCGAAAACCTGCATCCGCTCTTCCACTGTTTTTTGAAAGGCGTTCATCATGGTCCAGGATATGGCAGCCATATCTGCATAGCCGTCGTTGAGTTCCTTCATATAGGCGTTCAGCGCATGAAAAACCGAGACACTCGAGCCGGTGTAGAAATTTATCTTGCAAATCCCAAGAGAAACGGCCTTTCTGAAATCGTCGTCGGAAATGCCCGATCCCCCGTGAAGGACAAGAGGAACCGCAGATGCAGCCGCTATATCGGCCAAAAGATCAAACTGAAGATTCGGCTCGCCCTTGTAAAAACCGTGAACATTCCCAATAGAAACCGCAAGGGCATCCACCCCGGTAGCATCCACATAGGGCCTTACCTTCCGTAGATCGGTGTAGTTGGCCGCAACGGCAACCCCTTCACCCGCCTCGGAACCACCGATGACACCGAGTTCCCCCTCGAGAGAAACACCCACGCTGTGTGCCATATCAGCATACTGCTTCGTGAGTCTGATGTTATCCTCATATGAATACTTCGTCGCATCAAACATGACGGAGCTAAAACCGCATCGCAGGGCCGTCATCAATGCCTTTTCCGTCAACCCGTGATCAAGATTCACGACGACAGGTACCGTTGCTTCCTTTGCCGAGTGGATGATGGCGGGATAGAGCCTCAGGATGTCGACATCCTCAAAGGAGATCTCCGCAATATTTATGATAACAGGGGAGCGTTGTGCCTCCGCTGCCTTCAGAAGAGGAGACAAACAGAGGCCGTTGGTGATATTGAAGGCCCCGACCGCATAGTTTCCCCGCTTTGCTCTTTCCAAAACATCTTTCAGTGTAACCAGCATCTTCAACCTCACTGATATTTTTCCCCATCATACATGACTATCACCACGATTCGCAACACTATAAAAAGAAGGCTTCCGCCTGCCCAAAGGGGAAAGCGGAAGCCGTAAGAAGATGGCGGACCATATCGTGGGATCAGGGCAGTTGTGATATGTCGATATTCATGGCCGCAGCAAGCCTTTCCTTATCTGCCAAAAGCGGTGCAAAAAGCTCTTGCCTTGAGCGCATGTGATAAAGGGCAAGGTTCCAGTCGGGCTCGGGAACCGTTACAAGGGCCTTGACGGCATCCTCTGTATAACCATTCACGGCACGGCCGAGCGCCCAAAGCATGGCAAGGGCCGCCCTGTTCCTGCCGTTGTCCTCGACAGCCCCCGACTCCATAAGGGAGACGGCCGTGGCATAGGCTTGGGAAGAAAGATCGATCTGTTTCATACCAAGCAGATGATACGCAAGCTCGATATCTATGAGAAAGCGGTCCTGTCCACCACCATCCGCAGCCTCGGGTGCGCCCCTCTCGGCCTGAGAATAAAGTTGAAAGAGAATGCGATCGGCGAGAGCAGGAGTGATGCCATAATCCTCCGCCACCGCGGGAAAAGCGGAGGTAAGACCGAATTCCCAGAAATCATACGCATTGTTCTCAAAAAGCGAGGGAAGGGCAGACGTCTCAAGGTCGACAAGGTCCATGGAAAGGAGTTCGAGGCCACGCAGAAACTCATCGATCGCCTCGACTCGTTCCGTAGGAGGCTTATTGATCAGATAAGGACCACAGTCAAAGCTTGTTCCCGGAGCAAGGGAGGCATCTTTTTTCGGTACTATATAGGAGAAACCATCCCCTCCCCCGTACCATAATTTCAGGCCTATTGCCCCGATGCCGTTGGTTTCGTAGTAGTTTGGAACAATGGTCCTTGCAATAGAGGGAATATAGGTCTTTCCGTTTGTATAAGAAACGTCGACGGCATTAGACCAAAGCTCAAGCAAAAGCCCGGACTCGTCGTAGCACTGGCTGACGGGATAGGTCCGATCACGGTACCAGAGAAGATCACCCTTGGCATCAAGAAGCCCCTTCGAAAGCCAATATCCGCTAAACAAAAGATTTCCGGCACCGTCGATGAGGAGGGTGTCGTCACTCTCGAATAAACCGGAAAGCAAATCTTTCGCCCCTTTCGGATGGGATTCCGGCTTGATGCTCCAGAACAGGGGAAGAGCCTTGCCGTCAAGAAGCGAATAGGTCATCAGGTCGGCATCTTGTGCCGGATCAAAGTCGTCGGCAAAAAGCCTGGCATAGCTCGCGCAGTACAAGAGACTCTTTTCATCATCGCTGAACCGAAAAGCGGGGCCGCCGGCAGGTGTGTGGACATCGGCATGGCGAAACGAGAGAAAAACCGCTCCGCTATTGTTGTCCCATATCACCATTTCCATCCCCTCGCTGTAGAATTGTTGGGGAGAACTCATGGTGGGAAGAATCTTTGCTGCACTGTATCGTCCGAACGGACTGATACCGGTATAAGAAGGAAGATACGAGGCAAAAGGTCGTATGGGTATGGAGGAAGAGATCTGTGTAAGCATGGATAAATCGTGGCCGAAACGGTCACTCAACTCTCCAACTATCGGGGGCTTGTGAAAATTGATAAGGGCCCTCCCTGTTGTCGGTGAGTATATTCCACCTGTATCGCTATCAGATGAGCTATTACGAGCGAAGCCGACGCCGGAAGCGGTAACGGCAAGCTCCGGGGACAACACCTGAATCTCGTCCCAAATAGGAGGAGAGTCGAAGGGCAACGCCAGGGGGCCGGCGTAGGGCTTATGCTTCAGTACGGTCTTGATCTTCTTTGTCTGAGCAAGCTTTCCCGTATGAAGTTCATATTTCTGGAACCAGATGTAGTCAAACTCTTGGACCGACGCTTCGGGAACGAGGGTAAGATAGTACCACCTTCTCCCCTTTTCATCGGCAACAATCATGGAACTGGCGACCCGAAGGCTTTCGCATAGATCGTCTTTCGGGATGGAAAGCACAAGTTTGGCAGGCTCTCCAGGCGTTACCGTTTCCGGAGAAGATCCCGAAGCGGTAAGCTCTTGCAGCGCAGTACAAGAGACGACAAGTAAAGAAAGCGACGCCAGGATGAGAATGATTCCCTTTTTGCAGAAACTTCCTCGGTTCGATCTCATCGTATATCTCCTTTCTCCTACAGACGCGGCCATACCGCGCTTGCCTTTGCTTCGCTGGTCCATCCACTTCCGATATAGCCCTGCCAATCGGGAAGAAAGTACTGGGATGGTGCTCCCTCCAGATCCACCTTAATAAGTTGGGTAAAGTAATCAAAACGCATGTTGACCTGCGATATTTTTACAATGCGAATCCGCTTTGCGGTATACCAGTTGCCGTTTCGCTTTTCGACAACTTCATAAAAACCGTGTGCGAAGTTTACGGAGACCCCCCTATCCCCAGAATGGTTGATAAAACTGACGGCGTTACTATTCTGAGCATAGCAAAAGCTTCCAAGGCCTAAAGCGAGAAAGAGTACCAGTAAATAGATTTTCGTTCTCATACAGTGCTCCTCTATAAAAGAGTGTGATGACATGTTGTTATTATGTGACCGAAGAAGAGGAGGGTCGAGAAACAGAAAAGTAGTATTTTCGTTACAAAAATGTTACAGAGACAAGGCGACAGCCCATCTATTGTTTGGTACAATTTATCATGGATGTTGGAGCAGTATGCCCCGTAACCGGCCTCGCGATCTTTGAGCCGAAGCACTGGTTTTACAGAAGTTCAAACAGCAACTATACCGGGCGTCTCTATTTGGTGGGAGAGCACGTTATGGTTTGGCAACCCAAAGGGGTTCCCGCCTTGGAGGATGGGGAGGGTGTCACCAGGCACATCTACCGGGCTATCGATGAGGTTTTTGCTCCAGGAACCACATTCCATGCCTTTTTTGATTACTCAGGTCTGGAAAATCCTCCCATCGCCAACAGGCTCAGAGTATTGAAAAACCTACGTGAAACAGCAGGGAAACTCAAGCGTATCTATTTCTACGGCATGAATAGAACGGTCCGAACCATCGTACGGCTATCGGTTCAGATATCAGGCCTCTCTGAGAAAATCATCATCTGCAGAGATTATCGCCAGGCCATCGAATTTGTGAACGAATACACCAAAAAGCTCGGCAAGCAGGAATCGCTCCTGCCTGTATATCAGCAGAGCGAAATCAGAAAGTTGGTGGAGATCATAGGCACCATTGTCTGGAACAGGGATTATGATGTTCTCATTCCCGAATTGCCCGGCGAACATCCCCTCTCGGAACTCTACAATGCCCTGGATGTGATGCGCCACGATTTGCAACAGTTAGACGAACAAAACAGAGACGCCATGCAGCGTCTGGAGGAAGCGAATCGCGCAAAAAGCGATTTTCTCGCCAATGTTTCCCATGAAATCCGCACTCCAATAGGGGGAATCATAGGGGCTGTAGAGCTGCTTCAGAATACCGCATTGAATGATGAACAGCAGCATTTTCTGCAGATTCTTCAAGGCTCCTCGGAGGCCTTGATGAGCGGGGTAAACGACGTCCTTGATCTTTCCAAGCTGGAGCTGGGAGCGATGGAGATCGTTCCCAGACCAACCAATCTTTCCGTTCTCCTGACCGAACTTGCCACCATATTTCGTCCCCGATGCCGCAAAAAAGGGTTGGAGCTTTTCCTTACGTGCGAAGTGGATGAAAAGCAGGAATATCTGGTCGATCCCATCAGGCTTCGGCAGATCTTGATGAATCTTCTCCACAATGCCCTGAAATTTACCCCGAAGGGAAGCATACGCCTTGATTGCAGATCTACGGGGATACAAAAAGAAGACGGGGAATTAATGTACCGCCATGACTTCTCGGTACAGGATACCGGCATCGGCATTCCTCAGGAAAAGATAGAAACGATATTTGAGAAGTTTACCCAGATTCACAATACCGAGGTCCAGAATTTCGGAGGTAGCGGGCTGGGCTTGCATATCGCCGCCGCACTTGTTGCCAAACAGGGAGGGACACTTGAGGTCGAGAGCAAAGCGGGAAAGGGCAGCAGGTTTTTCTTTACCCTGCTGCTGCCGAAAAGCGAAGAGAAGAGGCCATGGAACCAGGAACCAGAGACAATAAGAAAAACGTTTTTTGGTAAGGTCCTGCTTGCAGAAGACGACGAGGCGAACCGGTTTATCATCAGCTCCCTGCTGAATAGTTACGGCTGCGAGGTCCAACAGGTGGAAAACGGACGCCTTGCCCTTGATTGTATCGAGCATGAGCGCTTCGACATTGCATTCATGGACTGTCAGATGCCGATCCTAAGCGGAAGGGAGGCAGTGGAGATACTCAGAAAACGAAATGATGCCATAGGGGATATGCCCGTAGTTGCAGTAACCGCCTATGCAGCTGAAGATACGGAACTTCTCACAAACGATGGCTTTGATGCAATCATCGCAAAGCCGGTGAGGGGAAGAGACCTGGAACCGATTCTCCGGCTCTTTTTGGAAGAACGACCGATCGGTCCGGAAGGTTTCCCCTCCCCTCCCCCCTGGGAGCAGCGGCGCTGGGAGTTGATAAGCACCGAACTTATCCGTAACGTGCCGCATGAGCTGCAACGGCTTGAGGCCGTATTGTCGAAAGAGGATGAGGAAAAGGAAGCGGAGATGATCAGCCACAGCCTAAAGGGATTTTTTAGAACGATGTTGTATCATCATCCTAATCCCGTTCTGCTCTCCCTGGCTGAAGAACTCGATAAGCGTGTTCATGAGGGCCGGCGAAGCGAAGGAATAGAGATCTGCCGCAGGATAAGCAGAGCGATAAAAGGATATAGGGAAGGAGAAGGTGCCGATCGTGAAAACCAAGATCTTGATTGTAGAGGATGAATCGTACACCGGTGCCCAGATGAAACAGGCCCTGGGCCATCCGCTCCTCGGAGAGTCGGAAGTATCGCTTGCTCCGGATGGAAAAACCGCTTTGTATCTACTATCGGAAACCTTTTTTGATCTGGTGCTCCTCGACGTCGTTCTTCCCGATATTGATGGTTTCAAGATCGCAAAAGAGCTGAAAGAGCGCAACATTCCCTTTTTCATGATCTCTTCAAGGGACCTTCCCAGCGATGCCATCCTCGGATTTCAGGCCGGAGCCGAGGATTATCTAAGAAAACCTGTCGACAGCGAAGAACTTGCAGTAAGGGTTGCCCATTTTCTCTCACGCAATACGCTCTTCGACGGCAAGAAGGAGGGGACGCTACGATTGGGACAATGGACCATCGACATGAAGCAGCAGCGGGTCCGAATCGACCAGACAGATGCGCCGCTGACTCCCATCGAATTAAAACTCCTTCTTCTTCTTGCAAAAAGGGCCGGTTCCTATACATCCACCGAGGAGCTTGCAAAAGGCCTCTGGCCGGAGGCCCCGCCCAATGACCTGGCACTGGCTGTTCGCGTACATATCCGCCGTCTTCGGACAAAGCTGGAACAGGATCCCAAGGCTCCCCGCTATATCATCAACAAATGGGGCGCCGGTTATCGGCTGCATATCGAACAGGAATCCTAAACACATTTCCGCACCGATGAAGGTACAGCAATGTACCGATCCGGGCCAGCACTGCACACACGTAGACGCCCCGGCCTGAGATATCCTGATCACAACTGTGCGATGCTCCTGGGAATGACGGCATAATCCCTACCATCCCTGATGATCCTGGTCTCAACGCCGTACACATTTCGTATGAGTTCGGGATTGAGGATATCTTCGGGAGCACCCGATGCTTCGATATGCCCCTCATGCAGCAACACCACATGATCGGCACAGCGGGCCGCCTGAGAGAGGCTGTGAATGGTCATAAC
Organism: Sediminispirochaeta bajacaliforniensis DSM 16054; assembly: GCF_000378205.1. Classification (NCBI taxonomy): domain Bacteria; kingdom Pseudomonadati; phylum Spirochaetota; class Spirochaetia; order Spirochaetales; family Spirochaetaceae; genus Sediminispirochaeta; species Sediminispirochaeta bajacaliforniensis. The sequence continues at coordinate 176,482 of NZ_KB899409.1, forward strand.
CGTTGCTATATTATGCTCTTTCGTAAAGAACGTAATTCTGTCCAGCATCTGAAGCTCGTTTTTGATATCAAGGCTGTTTGTCGGTTCATCCAGAAGAAGGACGCGAGGGCTGCCGACCAGCGTCTGGGCCAGGGATGTCATCTGCTGCTGCCCGCCGCTCAGTTCGTCGACATAGCGGGTTGCAAGATGAGCAATGCCGAGCTTGTTCAGAATCGACATAACCTGGTCGAGGTCCTCATCCCCTAGGCGCCAGGAAAGATCATCCAGACGGCCAAGAAGTACAAACTCAAATGCAGTCATCCGGGTCCGCATATCATGGTACTGAGGCAGATAGCCGATAAGGCGGTGCCACCTTGCCCTGTTCTTTCTGTTTTTGACACAGTCGTCCCATCTTACGATTCCCGTTGCCCCCTCCATATGGGAAAGGCATTTCAGGAGGGTCGATTTTCCGGCCGCATTCGGGCCGATTAAAGCCGTAATCTTTCCGGGAAGGGCGGTCATGGTAATCCCGCGGAGAACAGGAACGGCCGGCGTGTAGGCAAAGGTCAAATTTTCTGTAACAAGCATCACCGAAACCTCCTTCCCGGCTTAAGGAGCAGCACCAGCAAAAAGGGCACACCGATGAACGAGGTTATCACCCCCGGGGGAAAAATGGTTCCCGGAATGATGAGCTTGCTCAGAATAGACGCCAGGGAAAGCAGCAGCGAACCGCAAAGAAAAGAGGCAGGAAGGAAAAAGCGTTGGTCCTCCCCTGTGAACATGCGGGCGATATGGGGACCTGCCAGGCCGATGAAGCCTATGGTTCCGGTAAAAGCGACGATGGTACCTGTCAAGAGCGAAATCAGAACCAGTATCCGCATTCTCAGATGCCCCACATTGATGCCGAGGCTGACGGCTTTTGCGTCTCCCAGCCTGAGAGCCGTCAGTTTCCAGGCCTCCTTTGCAAACAGAGGAAGGACAATGCCGCATACCAGAGCCGTTACCCCCAATCGGGGCCAGGTCGTTTTTGTCAGGCTGCCGAACAGCCAGAAAACGATGGCCTGCAGCTGTTCTTCAGCGGCAAAAAATTCAAGCACGGCAATACCGGACTGAAAGAGAAACAGTACGGCTATCCCCGCCAAAACCATGGTCTCGGAACTCAGCTCCCTTCTTCCGTTCAAGGCCAGCACCAGCGCACTGGTCAGGAGGGAAAACAGAAAGGCATTGGCAGGAATCAAAACCGGCCCTGCCCACGGTAGTATGCCGACGCCGAGCACAATGGCGAGGGCGGCCCCAAACCCGGCGGCTGCGGACACCCCCATGGTAAAGGGGCTGGCCAAAGGATTATGCAAGATAGTCTGCATTTCGGCTCCCGCCGCCGAAAGCCCCCCGCCCGCCAGTATCGCCATGAGGGCAACGGGCAGCCTCAGACGCCAGATGATGAAACCGGACATTTGATCCTCATGCCCCGGCCTCAACAGGGATCGGATAACCGTCTTTAGGGAAAGAGGTACCGGCCCCGTCACGATATCTCCCATCAATAACAGCATGATGACCAGAAGCAGAACCGTAAGCATGATTTTCTTTCTGCCTGTAATGATCCGGTATAGTGCCCGTGAAGGAGATACCCCTTTCTTATCTGTTTCAGTCATCGAGTCCCAACATCCATACACCGCTGTAGGGAACCGGCATGAACCGTTCATGGAATTCTCTGAAGTTTTCTGCGGGATCGACGTCGGCAAACAGTTCGGGGTGGAGCCAGCAGGCGACCGCCTGTATTCCGGCAAAATTGTAGATTCTGAAAGAGAATCCGTGAAACAAACCGTAGACTCGTTTATTTTGTACGGCCTTGAGAAACTCCCATCCCTCGCGGTGTGTGAAATTCTCAAGCAGGACACGGGAAGAGGCCTCTTCGGCATGATAGCCGAGCCGCATGGATGTTTCATTGGCCGGCCAGTAGGAGCCGCTGATTATGATGGCATCGGGATCGGCTTCCAGAAGGTATTCCGGATTGATGGGACCGGTGTTCTGAATGATCCCATCGGCAATATTGGTTCCGCCGCCGGTGGCAATAAGCGCTCCCAGCCCCTGAGTCGATGAATAGGTGTTGCCGTATTCCGAAGATCCCTTTGAGCCGGATTCAATGTATGCCGTTACGTTTCGGACTTCGGACTCGTTCAAGCGATCGGTCACCACCTGTATCTGATGTTCATAATAATCGGTGATTTCCTTTGCCCGCTCCTGCTTACCGAGAAGTTGCCCGATGATAAGGGTACTGGGTACAGGATGTTTGAAGGGATCGATATAGTAGTCGATATATACGACGGGAATGCCTGCCTGGGCAAGGGATTCAATGTCAGCGTCTATGCCGTCCTGGGATTGCAGCCACAAAGGGAAGACAACCACATCGGGAGCCAGACCGACGACGGTTTCCAGACTAAATGTTCCCTTATAGTGGTAACCGATATCCCTGATTTCATCAATTTGGGGAAAAGCCTCTTTATAGGTACGGTAGGTATCCATATCGTATAGTTTCAGATCGGATCCCCAGCCGCATATCCTGTCAAACACCTCGGCCCCACCGACTGCGGCAAATTCATGCAGATGGCGGGATGATGCAAGAACGATACGCTCTGCCGGCAGCTTTACATTCACGACCCTTCCTGCAAGATCGGTTATGGGAGTAGCTGCCTGCATTTCCGCTGTAGATGACTGTAGTTCCGTTGCACCACCGGCAAAAAGGGACAGGGCCGCGGTCAGCATAAGAATCGCAGCAACGACAGCATGAAGAAGGGTTTTTCTCACACATGATACTATATTCATTCTTTTACTCCTTTGATTAATTCGGTGGCGGGGGCAAGGGAAAGCCGGTAGAGCAGCGGCATATTCCGTGCCCGTATCCTTCGTATCTCATGAAGGGTTTCTCGTGTGATGTCGGACAAACCGCATTGCCGAAACTGTTCTACGGCTTGTTCAGGTTCAACACCCCGACGAAAGGGAAGCTGACTGCTGACCTCTTCGCTATAGCCCAGATCGGAGGGCTTTGTCCTGTTGTACAGGATGAGACCGGCCTTGCGGCATACGGCTTTCAGGCGACCGGTAAGGCCGTTGCTATGCCACAGTCCGTCGATACAGAGCACGCAGCCACCGGGTTTTAGTACGCGTTTCCACTCCAGTACCGCCCGATTGGGATGAGGAAGGGTCCACAAAAGCCACCTGGATACGACAAAATCGAATGATTCACTTTCAAAAGGCAGGTTCTCGGCATCGCCAATCACAAAATTGAGATTCAGATTAAGAGCGGCCGCTTTCTCCCGGGCCCTGTCCAGCATCTCCCGGGTCAAATCCAGGGCAGTAATACGGTGCCCCTTCTGTGCCAAAAGAAGCGAGAAAAAACCTGTCCCAGCTCCGACATCGAGAATTTCCGCCCGATTGGGAGGGATATAGCGGCCGAGGACCGCTTCATAGGCCTGTATCTCTTCCTCTTCTTTTCTTGAAGCAGGAAACCGGTCGTACGTAGCACTTCGTCCGCGCCAGTACGCTTGGATGTGCGATTTTACATCAGACATGAGAACTCCGATCTTCACGTAAAAATGTTAGTAAGGAGTTCGTCTCCGATAGAGTCCCTTCATGGGAACCTTTGAGGGAAAACTTTCTACAATGGCTCAGGCCTTTTTATCCTGAATGGGGCTTCATGCCTTGCACTACTATATAATGCCGCTTTTCCGAAAGTCAATCCATGGAACATTCGACTGTGTAATGCCTTATGATGAAAGAAAGATTGACGATATTATAGTACTCAAGGCAAGGGGAGTGTCTGCAACGAGCAATTTGCCTTCCACAATCAGCTTGCCTTCCCGCATAAAGATGGGGTATGGTGGCTTCAATGAGTGAGCATATTCGGTTTCTTGACAGTGACCAGGCCACTTCGGCCTGGCTTGATGATATCAAGGCGAGGGGAGTTCGTGAGATCGCCGTGGACATCGAGGGGGAGTTCAACCTCCACCGCTACGGCGAGCATCTTTGCCTGGTCCAGGTATGGGACGGCGAAGTTCTTGCCGTTGTCGATCCCCTGGCTGTGGACCTTGCCCTGGTCAGAGAGATATTCGAGTCCGGCTCCTTTCGAAAGATTGTCTACGATTGCAGCAGCGACAGAACCCTGCTCTATCGAAGGTACGGTATATATTTCAACGAGGTGTGCGATCTCATGCCTGCGGTGGTTCTGCTTGATTTCCAGAAAAAGGGGCTTGCTTCGGTGCTCTCTTCGGTCCTGCATATCGAGGAAAAGCCGAAGAAAAAGTTTCAGCAGTACGATTGGATGAGCCGCCCCATCGATGGCGATGCCCTGGAATATGCCGCCGCCGACGTACTTCACCTTTTCACGCTCAAGGAGGAGCTTTTCAGGCGCCTGGAAAAAGAGGGGCTCAGCAATGAGTACGAGCGGCAGAACAGCGAGGTGACGAGCCGCCCGATTGACAAGGAGGGTACACCCGGCCTTTTCAAGAAAAAGCGTTTTCTCTGTATGCCCAAGAGCGGTAGGGACCAATTCTCACGCCTTTTTTCCATACGGGATGAGTATGCACGAGAGCTTGATCTGCCGCCCAACAGAGTGGTCTCAAACGATGAGCTCTTTTTGCTTGCCGCTTCACGATTGAAACCGAATGGGATCCGGCTGCCGAAACGGATGCATCCGAGCCGGGCCCAGGAGCTTCGTCACCGTTTCACGGAAGCCTTGAGCTAAAGGGGGGAGCGCAATAGCCGACCCCTTCGCCCGGCGGAGCGGAGAAGCGGAGCCGGAAAAAGCGAAGGGGAAGATGCGGCTATGAAGCGCGGGGGCACTCCCCCGCCCAATAGGTCAAAATTCTACCAAGGAAGACAAAAAGTTCCGATTGTTCGTCTCCTCTTGGTGCGGGTACAATTTTTGTATACGAACCATACAGGAGGAATCACATGAAGCGTCTACTGCTGCCGTTGCTGATCTGCACGCTGGTATCCGTCTCGCTTTTTGCAAACGGAGGCCAGGAACAGGCGGCCGAAGAGGGGCCCATAGAACTAGTGTTCTGGACCCATGAAGATCCAAACAGGACGGTTATCGAAGAGCGATACATCCAGGAATTCGAGGCCGCAAACCCCGAAATCACCATCAAACGGGTCACCCATTCGTCCACTAAGATCCAGGAGCTGGTGCTTACCGCCTTTGCAGCAAATCAGGGGCCCGATATCTTCAATATGTCCATCGAGGATGAGTACGCCTACATCGCCAACGGGCGGCTTTCACCGGTCGATCCGAAAGCAGTCGGGTATGATAACCTGACGGCACTGAAAGATGCCTACATTCCGAAAGTGCTTGATCCCGTCATCATGGATGGTAAGATCTACGGTTTGCCTTTGGAACTGACCAACTGGTGCATCTACATCAACAAGAATGTGTTTCGCGATGCCGGACTTGATCCGGAGACCGATTATCCCAAGACGTGGGAAGAGGTCGCCGATGTTTCGGAGAAGCTGATTATTCGCAATGGCGATATCATTACCCGCCGGGGTTTCGATTTTCGTTATCCCTACTATTTGGTTTCGATGGTGCCCATGGTGGAGCAGCTGGGCGGAAAGCTGATCAGCGATGACGGAAAGACCGCTATTGTCGGGGAAGAGGCGTGGATCGAGTTCCTCAACTATATGAAGGCATGGGGACCGAACGGACGAAATCTCGGGGCCCCGACCTACAAAAACGCCCGAAAACTTTTCAACTACGACAATAACGATATTGCCATGGCTATGACCGGGCTCTATCAGCAGGGGCGGATCAAGGCGGACGATCCGGAATTCTACGACAGCGGGAACTGGATGGTGGTCCCCTATCCCCAGTTTGCCAATGCCAAGAACGAGGTGGCAGGCTGCTATTACGGCCACTATTACATGGTAAATGGGCAAACATCATCGAGGCGCCAGGAGGCCGCGTGGAAGTTCATCGGCTATATGCTGGGCCACGGAGAGGAGTACTTAACCACCGTCAATATCATCCAGCCTACTAAAAAGCTCATGGAGTCGGAGACCTTTAAAAACATGCCCTACTCCAGCGTTTTCAGCAACGATATGGAAAAGGGTCACATTGTCTATTACGGCGAAAACAGCGCTAAGATGCAGGAGCTGATCAAGCAGGCCGTCGAATCGGTCATGCTCAGCGGCGTCTCCAGCGAAAAGGCCTATGCAACCCTCAAGGCCGAGGCCCAGGAACTTCTCGACGAGGAGTAATCCTTTGTATGCTCGGGCGAAGGGAAGGAGTGGAAGGCTTTTCCACCTTCCCCGCCCGTTTCTTTCAATTCTTTATCCGGAGTATAATCAGATGTCCCGACATCACGCATCATCGCCGCTGAAGCGGCATCAGGACCGCTGGGGGATGATTTTTGTCCTGCCGGCGATCCTCTTTTTTAGTCTTTTCAGCTTCTACCCGATCATCAACGCCCTTTTCACGAGCTTGTTTCGAAAAAAGGTGCTGAGCCTCAAGCCGCCGACCTTCATCGGCCTTGAGAACTATCATTACCTGCTCACTTCCGCCGATTTCTGGAACTCGATCAGGGCAACCATCGTCTTTACCCTGGGGACCTTTATTCCCCTCCTGGTGGCAAGCCTGATTCTCGCCGTGCTCATCACCCAGATGAGGCGGGGGCAAAAGTTTCTGCAGATGGCCTACTACAGCCCGGCGGTACTATCGTCGGTGGTGGCGGCTGCTATTTGGCTTTTGATCTTCGACCCGAGAGGGCTTGCCAACCAGTGGGTGAATTTCGTCATGAATACCCCGGGGGTCGATCATAAGTGGTTTGCAGATGCCACCATGGTCCAGATGGCAACCATGCTGGTCTATTTCTGGAAGTATGTAGGTTACTTCGTCATCATTTTTATCTCGGGGATCGCATCCATTCCGCCGACGCTTTACGAGGCGGCAAGGATCGACGGCTCAAGCAGCTGGCAGTCATTCTGGAGGATCACCCTCCCACTCTTAAAACCGACGGTGGTACTGGTATCCATTATGTCGATGCTGCAGTGCCTGAAGACCTTCAGCACCCAGTACCTCTTTACCCAGTCAGGGGCTCCCCAGGGACCGATCAACGTCATCACCATGAATATCTACAATACGGGAATTAGGGATCAGCGGATCGGGAGAGCCAGCGCCATGAGTATCATCCTCTTTGCCATCATGCTCTTCTTTACCTGGCTCCAGTTCTCCACCTCCAAAAGCGATGAGGTAAGTTACTAATGAACAGAATATCTCTACCCGGCGTTCTCGCCCGCATCATTCTCGCCCTTGCCCTGATCTTTGTCGCAGCTCCCCTTGTTTTCATGATTACGGCAAGTCTCATGCCCGCATCCGATATCGTAAAGATGCCCTATCGCTGGATACCAAAGCATCTTCATGTGGAGAATTTCGTCCATGCCGTTGCGGGAAACGACGGAAGTTTCATCTTTATTCGCAATATCTTCAACAGCCTGGTTGTCGCTTCGGTCGTCAGTATTACCACGGTGCTCATCAGCAGCCTGACCGGCTACAGCCTCTCGAAGTTCTCCTATCGGGGACGCGATCTTGTCTTTCTTATGATCATGGCGACCATGATGATCCCCTTTGAGGCGATCATGATACCGCTGTATATGGTCATTACCAAGATGGGATTGCAAAACAGCTATCAGGGCCTGATTCTTCCCTTTCTGGTGAACGCCTTCGGGGTCTTTATGATGCGACAATACCTGATAACCTTTCCGAATGAGTTCATCGACGCGGCACGGGTCGACGGCATGAGCGAATTTGCCATCTATCGTCAGGTGATTCTGCCAAATACCGGGCCTGCCATTGCAACCTTGGCCATCTTGGCCTTTCGCTCTCAATGGGACAACCTGCTTTGGCCGCTTCTGATCGCCCAGACCGAGAAGATGAAGACCATTCCCCTCTATATTGTGAAATTTACCGCCGAAATGCACACCGACGAGGGTGCAATGATGGCGGTGGCATTGATCGCAAGTGTTCCGATGTTTATTTTGTTTTTTGCCCTAAGCAACTACTTTGTCAGCGGGGCGGCAGTGTACTCAAGCAGGAAGGGCTAAAGCATGCTGATCATATTCGATATGGGAAATGTCGTCAGCAGCAATGTTGAGGTCCTTCCACAGATAGCCGAAAAAACAGGAATCGAGCTTGCCGATTTGAGAAGGGTCTGTGGGGATGAGTTTTGGGGCCTGAGTACGGGGAGGATCGATACCCGGGAGTTCTGGAGGATTTTTACAAAACACTACGGTATCGAGGTGAAAGAAGATTATCTCTCAACCCTGTTCAAGCCGGTGGTCGATGCCTCCATGGTCGATGTAATCGATCGCTTGAGGCGGACAGGTCACCGCGTGGTATGCGGGACCAATACCATAGCCTCCCATTACGAACACCACGTGAAGGCGGGCGATTACGGGGTCTTCGACAAGGTTTATGCCAGCCACATCATGGGTCTGGCAAAGCCGGATCCGCAGTTTTTTCGCTACATCCTGAAAAAAGAGGGGGCTACGGCAGCAGAGACACGTTTCACCGACGATCTGGAAGAAAATGTTAAGGCGGCACAGGGGATAGGAATACGCTCTCACCGTTTTACCGGAAGGGCCGGCTTAGAATCCTTCCTTGCCGTTTCGGCCATCGACGTTTTGGATGCGTGAACGATACAGGGTCGGGGAGAGACCGAAGCTGCGCTTAAAGGTCCGGGCAAAATAGCCCTGGTCACGAAATCCGCACAGTGAAGCAATCTCCCCTACCCTCAAACGCTGGTCGCCAAGCAGTTCAACTGCGGCCCTCAGCCTGTAGGAGGTCAACATCTCTACAAAGGTACGATTTCTCAGATCCCGGATGATTCTCGAAAGGTAGCTTTCGCTCAATCCCAGTTCCGATGCCGCGGCGGAGAGGGAAATATCTTCCCGGTAGCGTCTGCGGATAAAATCCTCGGCTGCTACGACATGGCGTTCTCTGCTGTCGTAATTTTCCATATCATAGGGGATCAGGGAAGCGGGGACGGTGTCGGGAAGAGGAGGCTTACCGGCAAGTAAGAGCTGACATCTTCTCAAGGCCCCTTCAAGCTCTGCATCATCGATGGGCTTAAGAAGAAAATCGACGACGCCAAGGCGGATGGCACGTCGTGCATAGTCAAACTCGTCATGACCGGTAATGACAATCGCGACCCGGGGAGAGGTGCGCTGCAAGAGGTCAAGTCCGCTGCCGGCGGGCAGCCGTATGTCCGTTACGACAAGGTCGGGACGATGCTCCTGATAGAGAGCCTCTGCTTCCTCTTCGGTTCCGGCCTCTGCGACAACCCTGAAACCGTGGCGCTCCCAGGGAACGGTTTCGACAAGCTCCTGCCGGAGATAGGGTTCGTCCTCGACAATCAGCACCGAATACATCACTCCTCCAAGGGGAAAAGAAAGGTGACGAGGGTTCCTCCATCCGGCGGGGATTCTATGGAAAAGCCGCCCCTATTCTGATAGAGCAGCTCCATACGTCTGCGAACATTTGCAATGCCGACCCGATCGGATTCCTCAATAACCTGCCGTAAACGGCCGGGCTCGATCCCCGGACCATCGTCTCTGATTGTAATGATAACATGGTCGGCCGCCTTCCGGGCACAAATCGTGAGCTCCAGCGGTTTTAGTGAGCTGTCAAGGGCGTGGACCACCGCATTTTCAACAATCGGCTGCAAAATAAGCCGGGGAACGGAAAAATCGGCAAGCTCCTCCGGGATAAGGAATCGGGCATAAAGACGCTCACCGAAACGATAGTGTTGGATGGCAATATAGCTTTTGAGAATATCGATACTTTCGCGAAGAGGAACGAAAGCCCCGTCGCCACCGACGGCGGCTCGAAAAAGCCGTCCCAGGCCCGTAGTAATATCAACGATTTCGGGAACGCCACGCAACTTTGCGATGGACTTGATGGTGCCGAGGGTATTATAGAGGAAATGCGGATTGATCTGAGCCTGCAGGGCCTTGCGTTCGGCCGCCTGAAGGGCGCGCTCCTCCTCCCGGGTACGCTCCACCAACTCGTCGAGCCGCTCCACCATGCGGTTGTAGCTGGTGACGAGAAGCCCAAGCTCATCATGGCGCTTTGTTTCGGGGAGTTTCGGGGGAACCCCTTCGGTGATCAACTCCATGGCAGCAACGACTGCATGGACAGGGGTTCCAATCTGCCTGCTGATGCGCCAGGCGGTCAGTACCACGGTGACGATGAGGACAAGGAGTATCCAGAGACCGATTTCCCAGAGCGGCTTCAGGGCAAGGCGATACTGATCGGAGTGGACGGTCCCCAGCAAAACAAGAGAGGTATCGGCAACGGCCCTGGGAATAACCAATAGACTTCCCTCCATGATTGTTTTGCCCTCCGCAATCATGCTCCGTTCGGCCTCGCCCATAAAGGTGAGTTCGGGAAAGTGATCAAAGGTCCCGTCTCTCTCCGGACGGAAGAAATCAAAGGCCTTCAGCCGCTCCTGGTCGATGAGGATCATGGAATCAAAAACGGGTTGCGCCCCTGCCGATATCAGGGCAGAGGCAAGAACATCGACCACCACATAACCACCGGGAATATCCCGCAAAAACGAGCAGGCGACCCGTTCTCCCCGCTCGGAAAGAAAGGGATCGAGGTAGAGGTAGGTGCGATCGGGATTGGGTCTGCTCTCGGAAAAAATACCCTCCATATTTTCGTAATAGGAGAGGTCGTATCGATGGGGAAGCTGATGGGTGGAATAGGAAATCTGCCCCCCGGATCCGAGAATATGGACCGAGGTTTCGTAGAGATGGCCGCCGATCTCGGCGTAAAGGGATTGGTAAAGCTCTTTGAGCCATGCGGAGTCCCGGGCTTTTTCTTCCAGACTAAAGGCATCGAGGACAATCGGGAGCTTGGAAACCGAGTATGCGATATGACGATAGATATCCAGCTGATCGGCCAGGGCCGAGGCGGCGATGGCCGCCGCATCTCTACCACGCTGGCTGTTGGCTCTGAGAATGGCGCGAAGGCTGGAGGCGTAGAAGCTGATACTTGCAGCGGCAAGGGGAAGAATTCCGACGAGAAAGAACGAGATCAAAAGACGGGTGAAATAGGCCTGCCGCTTCTCCCGTCTTCTCATGTGATCTTATCCGCTTTGAACGCAAGATCCCCTCCGATGAAGGTCATCAGGGGACGAAAGTTGTGGTCAAAAACGGCGATATCGGCTTGGTAACTGGGAATGAGAAGCCCCCTGCGGGAGAAGCCGAAGATGCGGGCAGGATTACTCCCCGCCATCTGGACCGCATGCTCCAGAGGTACGCCCCATTCGGTGAGGTTGGCGATCCCCTTCAGCATGGTCAGGGAACTCCCGGCAATGGTCCCGTCCTCGAGGCGGAAAACACCGTCGATGTCGGAAATTTTCATACCGTTGGCCCTGCCCTCAGACTTGCCGGTCCCGGCGAGGGCAAGAGCATCGGTAACAAGAACAACCTTGCTGACAGGCTTGTCGCGTAAGAGGAGTTTTATCAGTCCGGGATGGACATGATGGCCGTCGGCGATAATCTCACACGATATTTCGGGATGGATCATGATGGTTCCCACCGCTCCGGGGTTGCGATGGTGAAGCCTGCTCATGGCGTTGAAAAAATGGGTGGAATGGAGTATGCCTGCCTGCATTCCTTCGAGCATCTGTTCATAATCGGCATTGGTGTGGCCTGCCTGCAGGGTGATCTCCCGCTTCATACACCAGAGGGCAAGTTCCCGCATCCCTTTGAGTTCGGGGGCCACGGTCATGGTGACTATTTTCTTACCTGCGACGTGCCAGAGACGCTCCATAAGGGCGAGGTCCACTGCGGCCACTCCGTCGGCCGATTGTGCCCCGACCCGTTTGGGGGAGATAAAGGGCCCCTCCATGTGGATGCCGAGTATCCTCGCCCCATCCTCTTGCCCCATGGCATCGGCGCAAGCGGCAAGGGAGCTCTCCATGGTCCGACGTTCTCCGGTATAGACGGTGGGGCAAAAGCCTGTCACCCCATGGGAAACGAGGGCCCGGGACATACCGAGGATCGACTCGACGCTACAGTCGTCCACACCGAAGCCGCCAAAGCCATGAATATGACTATCGATAAAACCGGGGCTCACATAGGCCCCGTGAAGAGGGATGACCACATCATCATCCCCGATCGATTTCGCTGCAAAGCGGCGATCGGTGACGACATCGCCTATTCGCTCCCCCTCTATCATGAGGCTGCACGCATCCATCTTCATATAACCGGTCAGGATGGTCCCGCCGGTCAACCAGATTCTTTTCATCTTTTGCTGGTCCTTATTTCGTCAGGCTTTTTCGGCCTGGCGTGCGGCCCACTCCAACTGAAGGGTAAGATGGTCCAGGGACTCAAGCGGGGCAATTTTTGCCTTTTCCCGCAGCCGCTGAAGAGAAGGCAGCATGGTATTGGTATAACGCTCCACGGCTTCCCGCCCCCTGTCGGCAAGAGAAATCTCGCCTGACTCTTCGATATAATTCCGGATAAGGTGTTTGCTGCTGTTTCGCAGCTCCTGTCGATTGATATGTTCAATCAGGCGAAAAACCGAATAGAGAAATTGTCGTTCAAAGCTGGTGATAGGCAACCTCCGTTTTTAAGCCTATCGCGTCCAGGCCGTTCCATCAATACCCTTCGGGCATGGCTCCATCACTTCCCGGTCGGGTAAGCTCTGCTATTAGTTCCGAGGCTTCGGGATAGCTATCCATAAGTGCCGTCCGTTCGCCTCCCGTAAAACAGTCCGATGAAAAACCGGGAGCCATTGTGGAACCGATCAGGGCCCAGGTTCCCCCCGGTTTGATCCGATGGCCTTGCCAAGTTCCTGCCGGGCAGAGGGCCTGGAGCTTCTGGCCGGAAAAAATATTTTGCCCCAATTCCATGTGTTCCATCCTGCCGTCGGGGTAAAGGAAGAGGCTTTCCACCGTATCTCCAAGATAAAAGTGAAATAGTTCATCTGCATCCAGACGGTGTAGTGCCGAAAAGCCGTCGGGAGCGGTAAGAAGAAAATAGATGGCAGTTGCTGCGGGACGCCCGCCCATAAGCGCCGCCTTCGATCGGTAGCTTTGCCTGAAATACCCTCCCTCTACAGGAAGGGGCTCAAGTCCCAGGGTATCAATGAGTCGCTTCACGATCGCTTCCACCCGTCCCTCCTCATGTATCATACCGCCTTTCCCACGGGAAATCTGATCTCAAAGCGTGATCCCCCGTCAAAAACCTCTCGGTGTACCGTTCCGTGGATTTGCTGAGAAAGGACGTCAACCAACTCTTCTTCGGGAAGATTCCCTTCGGCAAAGGCGGCACTGTCGGTTTTTATTGTAAGCCGCACATTTTCCCCCTCGTCCCACAGCTCCGTATCGATAAGAACCGATTGCCCTCCGATAGCCTTGGAATCTATTGCGGCCGAAATCAGCTCATTTACAAGCATTCCGCAATAAATGGAAAGGTCCCTCGAAAACATCACGGCATCAATACGATTGACAACGTTGCAACTGACGCTGTTGTGAGAGGAAACAATTTGCGCAATATATTCCTCCAGAAAATTTCGAACAGAAAGGCTATCTCCGATCATCTGCTCCCTCGTACGGGAAAGATGATCATATACCATGGCCATTCCGGTTATCCTCCGGTGTGTTTTCTCAAGGGCGTTTACGGCCTCTTCCGTCAGAACTCCGTTTCTTTGCAGATTGATAAGGCTGAGGATCATCTGAAGATTATTCTTTACACGATGTTGGATCTCCTGGAGAAGGCGCTCTTTCTCTTCCAGGCTTGCGGCAAGGGAACCGGTCTTATTCTCCAACTCTTCAAGAAAACGATTAACGTTTTTTGAAAGCTCCCGAATCTCCCTTGGTCCTCCCTCGGCACTTCTTGATGAAAGATCTCCGGCAGAAGCCCGTTCAAGGGCCTCGCTTATACGAATAAGATGGCGCCCGATTGAGGTGTTTGTCCGGTATACAAGGGCAAAAAGGACGACGGAGGAGAGAAAAGCCATAAGCAGGTTAAAGAAAACGATACGGTGGATGGGTCTGCCGATCTCGTCCCAGTAAAAGGCAGTCGCAACAATCCAGTCGAAATCCGGGATATACTTAAAATTTACGATCTTCAGGCGCCGTTTATTCCCGGATGGAGTGCGCCAATAGTAGCTGGCAATCCCTTCTCCTTCCGCATAAAAACGTTGAAGAATCGAGCTAAATTCATCGGCGGGCATGTATCCTCGCGCGTCCTTCCCGTAGAGGTAGGGGTGGGCGATAAAGGTTCCGGCCCTGTCGATAACATAGGAATACCCGCCCTTACCGATCAATACGGAGTTGATGGTACGGCGTAAGGCTGCCAAATCTATGATATGCACAAATTCCTCCCGATAGCTGGTGGCCGAAAGTATCCAGTCGAGCTCGGGGATGTATGCCATATAGAGTGCTTTGTTTTTCGGTTCCTCTTCATCGCTATTACGCCATCGATATTCAAGATAGCCGTTACGAAGCAAGAGCTGTTCTTTCACCGGTTCTCTCTCACGCTGATTACTACCTGCAATTTGGGGATCGGGATGAAAAAAGACGGTACCATCACTACGAATACCGTAATAGTAACCGGATTCTCCGACATGGAAGGATAAAAGCGAGTTTACCAGTCGCTCTTCAAGCTCCGGAGGGAGGGAGACCGGCCACTCCTCTTCGGGGAGGTCCGCCAAGCCCTGTTCGCGAAGCGCTTCTTTGACGATATCGACACCGACTTCCACCTTTGAACGAAGATAAGAACGCACGCTATTTCTCAAAAGCGAGCCGATCAGATTATGGAGCGTCCGAGTAGAGCTCTTAATCTGGGTCTGAAGGTAATCTGCGGAAAGCAGATACACAACATAGGTAGAGGATCCCACGGCAAGAAGAAAAGGCAAGAGGGAAAAAAGCACAATTACGATAAACCGGCTTTTAATTGACCCACCTTTGCTGCGATGTTGACTCATTTCCTTATTGTAAGGTAGCTCATCTTCAAGTACAACTTATTCTTCCGATTTGAAGATCTGCTTTACCCTTCCCACCTGTCCATCCTCAAGCATTACCTTGATGCCATGTGGATGAAAGTCGGATTTCGTCAGAAGCCGATCCACTCTACCCTCGGTCAGAGCCCCACTTCGCTGGTCCTTTTTCAGAACGATGGCGACCTCCATGCCGGGTTTGATGTTTTTACGATAGCGACCGTCGTTCATCGTATCCTCCTCTATACTCTGAGATCCATATCGCCTTCGGCGATCCATCCCTTACGTCGCATCCATTCACTAATCCCCAGCGAAATAAGGGCGGGAAGAATAAAATGCAGCAAAAGGATCTGAGGAATGGCCTTGAGGCCCATGGTCTCGATCGTTGCAAATTGACCTACAAGGCCGCTGGTTCCCATGCCCGCTCCGATACGGTTGTTTTCCATATGAAAAACAACCGTTCCGACGGGTCCCAAGATGGCGCTGGCGATAATCGGCGGAAACCACACCCTGGGATTTCGGACGATATTGGGGATCTGGATCATGCTGGTCCCCAGCCCCTGGCTGATCAAACCGCCCCAGCGGTTCTCCCGAAAGCTTATCACCGCAAACCCGATCATTTGGCAGCTGCAGCCGATAGTACTAGCCCCGGCGGCAAGCCCGGATAGGCCCAAGCTGATTGCGATGGCAGCACTCGATATGGGTAGGGTCAGGATGATACCCATGGTCGTTGCGACGAGGATCCCCATGGGTAAGGGATAGAGGGTGGTAAGCAGATTAATAAAAGCGCCTATGGCACTCATAAGCTTGGCAACCCAGGGAGCAAGAAAAGCGCCGGTAAGGGAACCGACGATGATGGTACCGGCGGGCACCAGAATGATATTGAGCTTTGTCCGGTCCTGGACAAGCTTACTGAACTCGGCTCCCACCAAGGCGGCGAGGAGAGCACCTACCGGCTCACCAATATGAAGAAGCGCACCGGTATCGGAAAAGGTTATACTTCCGGCTCCCACGGCTCCGGTAATAATCGACGCAAAAATTCCCAATGGCCCTGCCCCGACCGATGAGGCGACACCGGCGCCGATGGCCGGGCCCATCATGTACTGGGCAATCTGTCCGAACCGGGCAAGCAGGCTCCATCCCGCATAGGTACCTATCTGTTTCAAGATAAGGCCGATGATGAGGCTTGCAAAAAGCCCGAGAGCCATCCCGTTAAGAACATTGATAATGTACTTTTTCACCTTCCCTGCCGGCTTTGCCATATGCTGCTCTCCTTACAGAGGGTTTTGATTATGGTAATCATATTTACGCTTTTGGCAAGCCGCAGGCGTCGGTTTACAACCATTCAATGAGTAGAGAAAGCGGCCGTAGAGCTGAGCCACGGCCGCTTATTCAAAAAAATATGCCGATACCTTCGCCAACCTTATAAACAGAGTCTATGCGAATTTTCCCGATCCGAGACGCTTGGCAACCTCTTCCAGTACCGCTTCTTCCTGGACCAGGCCTAAGCGGATATATCCTCCACCGTTCTTTCCATACGCCGTGCCGGGAACTCCCACAAAGCCGTAATCATCATATAGCACCTGGATAAAATCCCAGGCATTCATGCCGGCAGGGACCTCCACCCAGACATACATGGCACCCTCCGGTTTCGTAAAACGGAGTCCGCATGCAGACAATCCCGCACACAAAATGTCACGTCGCTTTTGATACATCGATGAAAGTTCCTGATAAAACGTCTCATCCATACTCTTCAAGGCTGTCGCTGCGGCAAGCTGTATAGGATAGAACACATTCGAATCGATCTTTGATTTGTAGAGTTTCACGGCATCGAGGATCTCTTTTTGGGCAACAATCGCGCCGACTCGCCATCCCGCCATGTTGTATGTCTTTGAAAAGGCAAAGAACTCCAAGGCCATGGAGGTTCCGTTGTTTCCTGTAAGATAACTTGTAGCACGCCTATCATCGAACGCTATCTCCGAATAGGCCAGGTCGCTCATGACCGCGAAATCGTAACGGGATGCAAGCAGGGAGAGTTGTTGATAAAAGTCGATGCCGACCAGTCGACCCGTCGGATTTGAAGGATAATTGACAACAACATAACTTGGATGATGGAGTTCTGCAATTGCCTCGATCTCCTGCAAAACAGCAGCCTCGTTCGCGTTACTGTTATAGGTGATCAACTTGGCACCGCAAAAATCCCCAGCCTCGAAATAGGTCGGATAACCGGGATCCGGAATGACAAGGACCTCACCGGGGTTGAGCAATGCGTGAAATGCATTGAAGATCGCCTCTTTGATTCCCACGGTGATTAAGACCTCTGTCCGGGGATCAATACGAACGGCGAAGCGTTTCTCATACCACGCGGCGACGGCCTCACATAATTCCATAGCCCCGAATTGAGGTGGGTAGGTGTGATACTTCTCTACATAAACATCCTGAACAAATTGATCAAGAATGTTTTTTGGTGTTGCCCGGTTCGGGGCGCCGATGGAGAGGTCGATAAACGTATCAAAGTTTTTTGGAGGCTTCAGTTTCATCTCACGGATAAAACCAAAAGCGTCGGGAACAAGCCAGTGTAGTTTTTTGCTTCCAAATCTCATCTGCTGATGATTGCCCATAGTATTCTCCTCTGCGAATAGTTGTGGTAATATGTGCTGCAAGATTTATTCATTGATGTAGACCTTGGGAACTCTTGCAGGAATTCGACAAATAACTTCATTAACGATGACATTACCCCTCTGGGTAAGATCGATCATAGTCGGTTCATTACGGCCATGGCCCAGTAACATCACGGTATCGTCCGGGCCTACCTGCAGATCCCGACCAAGATCAACGATTAATTGATCCATGCAGACCATTCCAATAACCGGATAGTGTTTCTCCTTGATTGTGACAAATCCTTTATTTGAGAGACTTCTTGGATAGCCATCACAGAAACCGGCCGCTACAACGCCGATATGTGTATCGTTTTCGGCAACAAAGGTTCTCCCATAGGAGACACTCTCCCCCTTTTTTATTGTCTTAATGAGTCCGATCTTTGTCTCCATGGACAGGACCGGTCGAAGGTCTGCTTTATCCCTCCCCATATTGATAAGATCGGGAGGATACCCAAAGATACCCAGACCGGGCCTTACCATGTCGTAATAAGCCTCCGGATACTGAATAATCGCTCCGGTGTTCGCAGCATGCACAAGGCCATGAGGGATATGCTGGGATTTAAGGGTCTCTACAAGTAGGTCCAGCCTATTAATCTGTAAGAGCGTATAGGCACGATCAGAGATATCTGAAACGGAAAAATGCGTACAGATCCCTCCCATCATAAGGTTTTTACTATTACCGACAAAGCTTGCCAGGGACAAAGCTTCTTCGGGTCGACAGCCCAGCCGTCCCATGCCAGTATCAACCTTGAGATGGATCTCGGCCACTTTTCCCTGGTTTCGGGCTTCTTGTTCAATCTGTTTGATGTATGCCAAATCGGAGGCAAAGGGAGTAATATCAAACCTAACGAGCCGGGGGACCTCGGAAACGTCGGCTACCGTAAATAGAAAGATAGGCGCCGCAATTCCTGCATCCCGAAGCTCAAGGGCCTCATCCACGGTAGCAACACCAAGGGCCTGTGCACCGGCCTCAATACCGACCTTTGCCATCTTTACGGAGCCGTGGCCGTATGCATTTGCTTTGACCACCAGACAAATCTTCCTTCCGCCGGTTTTCTTCGAGATGACCCGAATATTATGACGATACAACCCTAAATCGATACGTGCCTTTGTCGGACGCATAACGGTAACCTCAAACTAATGGCGAGTACTAAGACGTCGTTCCAGATTTTTAGAAACGAGGATCAGCGGATAACAGATAATAAAGAAATACCCGCCCACGATCAGAAATGCGAGAAAAGAGTTTTGCGTAAGCAAAGACATCTGTCGTGATGTTCTCACCACCTCGGCAAGTCCGACGAGAGATACGATGGAAGTATCCTTTATCGTCATAATCACCTGACCAACGATCGAAGGCAGCGTTAATTTGATCATCTGCGGGAAAATGATCAACGTCATCTTCTGAAAAAAATTCATGCCAATCGAATCAGCGGCAAAATACTGCCCGGCATCAATGCTGCGAAGTCCACTTAGGAAAATTTCGGACATAAAGGCGGATGACGTGAAAGACAATACGAAAACGCCCGTTCCAAACGGAGAAAGGGAAATCCCGATATTGGGAAGAATAAAAAACGTTGCATATACCAGAAGTAAGAAAGGGGCTCCCCTGATGATCTCGACAAGAAGGGAGAAAAACTGAGACAGAATACGTATCCTATAATATCGAACAACGGCAATAACAGACCCCAGGATAAGGCCGATAAGCAAAACTATTGGTAGGAAAGAGAGATTGATAAGAAATGCTTTCCCAAGGCGCAGGATCTGATGTAATATGGAAATATCTTCAAAGAACATGATTTACCCCCTGCTTGCCTTTTTGGTTTCGAAGGACATACTAGCAAGTCTGAACACAATGTAGAGCAAGAAATAAATTATCATCGGTATGACTAAGGCTTCCATCGGCCTGTAGGT
Source organism: Sediminispirochaeta bajacaliforniensis DSM 16054 (assembly GCF_000378205.1). Taxonomy (NCBI): domain Bacteria; kingdom Pseudomonadati; phylum Spirochaetota; class Spirochaetia; order Spirochaetales; family Spirochaetaceae; genus Sediminispirochaeta; species Sediminispirochaeta bajacaliforniensis. The sequence goes on from NZ_KB899409.1 coordinate 196,036, forward strand.
AGAGGAGGAAACATTCCGATAGGTATATGTCAACTCCTGGACAACCAATACCGCAGCAAGGCTGGTATCCTTTATCAGATATGAGAATTGAGACAAAAGCGGAGCAATAACCCGCTGTATGACCTGAGGGAAAATGATATACTGGAGGCAGGCAAACCAACCCATGCCAAGGGAATAGGCGGCATAAAACTGTCCATTATCGATGCCTTCCAAGCCTCCGCGGAAAATCTCAACGACGTAGGCTCCTGTGTTGAGCGAAAAAGCTATGACCGAACTCACATACGGATCTACCTGGACACCGAGCAGAGGCAAGCCGTAATAGATAAAATATAGTTGAACCAGCAGTGGAGTGCTCCGCATAATAATCGTATATGTATCGATAATCACGGAAAGCAGCCGAATCCTTGCCTGGTTTACAGTCGCCAGAACGAGCCCCAAAAAAAGCGCAATACAAGCACTGAAGAACGCAATTTTCAATGTCTCCAATGCCGCTTTGAGGAAATCCGGGAGATACTGGATAATAATATATATCTGCATGGTACACTCCCAAGGGCTAAAGGATTTTTCTCAAAAATTCTTTCGCTCGATCACTCGTAGGATTATGAAAAAACTGATCTTTATCTGTAAGCTCAAGGATTTCCCCTCGTTCGAGAAAACAAACCTTTGTAGCAACCTCACGGGCAAAACCCATTTCGTGAGTGACAATAACCATAGTCATTCCTTGAAGTGCGAGGTCCTTCATAACCGACAAGACTTCCTTAATCATTTCCGGATCAAGAGCACTGGTCGGCTCATCAAAAAGCATGAGTTCGGGATTCATTGCCAGAGAGCGTGCAATCGCAACCCGCTGCTTTTGGCCGCCGGATAGCTGCGAAGGATATACATCATATTTTTCGGACAACCCAACAAGATCGAGCAGTTTCTTCGCCCGTTCTTTTACCTCTGCCTCATTTTCATGCTTTACCTTTATGGGCCCGATTGCAACATTATCCAAAACCGTGAGATGGGGAAACAAATCGAAATGCTGAAATACCATTCCGCATCGCTTTCTAACTTCAACCAAATTTTTTCGGTTCTTCTTGCCACCGGAAATCTCCATGCCGAGAACTTTCACGCTGCCATGGTGACTGTGTTCAAGCTGATTGATGCAGCGAAGCAAGGTACTCTTTCCGGAACCACTGGGACCGCAGATAACAAGTATATCGCCTTCCTCTACAGTGAGACTTAAATCGGAAAGCACCTGTGTAGTGCCATATTTAAATGATAGATCGGTAATTCTAACGAGTTCTTCTTTCTTCATGGAACCTTCCTGAAAATAACATTGCGGAAGAGGCTTCCCTCCTCCGCATATCGTGCTGTGTCTTTTAAGCTTATTGAATTATTGGGTTTGGCGTCCAATCCTTGCCTACAAATTTTTTGTAGATTTTTCCATAATTTCCGTTAAGCTTTTCCCATTTCAAAAACCAATTGAACCAATCAACCAAGGCATCATTCTGATTTCCCTGCGTGAAAGCCAAGCCGTACACATCGGGACGTACGGGGTTGGCAGTGAGGGTAAATTCGGGGTTTTGCTTACAAAACTCAAGCAAAAGGAGTTCATCATCCATTACACCGTCGATCCTTCCGTTCTTCAGCTCATTGATAAAGTCGGTTGAACTTTCATACTGCTTTGGCTCGTAGTTATAGTTTTCCTTCAAATAGGTCGCATGCGAAGAACCCATTGTTGCCGCCAGGATCTTGCCAGGTTCAAGCAGCTCCTTCCAATCCCGAATACCGCTGTCCTTCCGCACCATGGCATACACACCGGTAAACATATAAGGATCGGAAAAACGGATCGCCTTTGCCCTCGATAAGGACATCGACATGTTTGCCGCTATCATATCCACCTTACCGGCAGTCAAAGAGGGAATCAGGCTCTCCCAAGCCATGTCCTGCCATTCGACCTCCACACCCAACTCTTTCGCGGCAAGCTCCATCAGCTCAACGATTAATCCGGCGGGTTTTCCTTCCGCATCTTTGTACTGAACAGGCGGTCCTGTCAGGTCTGTGGCTACCACCAATTTGCCGCTCTTCAGAATCTTCTGGAGTGCATCCTCCTGTGTCTTTGTTGCATTAGCAGCAGACTGCCCTCCGTTCGAACAAGCCCCTGCCAAAAGGGAAAGAATCATCACCAAGGCCAAAAGGATGATACTTTTTTTCCGTAAACATCGTACTTGCATTGTCGTCCTCCTTAATCTGAATGAAGTATGCATAATGATATGCTCACTTATGTCATATGTCAACTATTTATGATTGCAAATTCCGTATGCCGACACGGCCCCTTCAGCATACCTGCCTTCCTGCGTTCCCCGTCTCATGGTTACGCAGCTGGCCCAACACTCCGCCGGGGTGCCACATCACGTACTCTTCAGGGCTCACTCCCCGAACGCTCTGCAAGATGACGCTTAAGCCCTGAAGAATGAGGATTTCAGCGAGTACCGAAATTCGCGGCGCGCGATCAAGAGGGCCCCCTTCCCCGGAGACCCCGGCAAAGAGATGGGCATCTCCCTCCCGTGCCAACCACGAGGTGGTATTTCCCGTCACCGCAATAACCTTACATCCATTTCGTTTGATCGCTGAGACGGTGGCCTTCAGTTCCGTCGTTTCCCCGCTATTGGAAATACAAATGACAACATCCCCGGGAACCAATTGGCCGCAGGAACCGTGCACCGCCTCAGTTCCATGCAAGTAGTAGGTTGGGGTTCCCGTGGAGGAGAGTAATGAGGCTACATACTCTGCCACATGCGACGGCTTCCCGATTCCGGTGATATGTACCCGATTCCCCCGTTTTTCAGCGGCAAGAATGAGTTCGATCGCATCCTCGTACATGTCCCTCGTAATAAGCTCTGCATACCGGCCGAATTCTTTGCACGCCGTATCGACAAATCGGTCCAGCGCCTCCTGTCCCGCTTTCAACTCTTCCATCTCCTCTCCTATCCCTTCAGCACATCCAACAAGTTCGACTCAACGCCTTGTTCCCGGCCTTTAGCCATTAAATCGGTGACCTCGCTCAAATACGGCAACGACGGTTGTGCGCCAGGACGCGACACCGTCAATGCCGCCGTGTAGCTTGCGAACAGTAATGCCTGCTCATGGTTCATGCCGGTACTCAGTCCGCTCACAAATGCAGCTACAAACGAATCCCCGGCGGCCGTCGGGTCTTTCACATCCACAACATCAATGCAGGGTTGAACAAGAAACTCATTCCTATTAATCAGCGCAGAGCCGCAGCTTCCCAGGGTAACAAGCACATTCTTCACGCCTTTTTTCAGCAGCACCTCGGCTGCGGCTCTTAGATCATCACGGTTAACCCGTTCATCTTCCTTCCTGATGGGTATCCCCGTAAGCGCCTGTATCTCATGCTCATTGGGAGAGATGTAGCTAAGCCCTGCAAGCATGCCATCGGATAGTGAGGAAGCCGGAGCGGAGTTGAGCATGACCGGAACCCCTTTTGATGAGGCATATTCGACTACCAACTCATTGATCTCCATCGGAATCTCCAATTGCAACATCACCATTGCATATTGGTCGACAATCTCCTTTACGAAGGATATGTCCTCCGCCCCGATGGTCATATTCGCACCTGATACGACGATGATCCGATTCGCCGTCCCTTTGCCGGCCACCTCTTCCAACATTACATCTCCAACCGCGGAAGCGGTTTTCTTTGCGACCGTCACGTATTGGGTATCGATTCCTGCTTTCTCGCAGGAAAGGACCAGGGCCTTCCCGAACTCATCATCGCCGACCTTACCGATCATCGTGACATCGGCCCCCAGGCGGGCGGCTTGGACCGCCTGGTTGGCGCCCTTCCCTCCAGGAGCCGTTGCAAAGGATTTTCCCAACACCGTTTCGCCAGAGCCGGGAAAGACCTCTGTTGTGACGATCAGATCCATCACAAAACTTCCAACCACCAAGATCTTCGGGGACTCTACCATCGCTATTGCGCTCCCCTCTCCGTCTCCGGCAGGAATCGGGCACACATATCCGCCGAAAGTGCGCGAAACTGATCGACCTCAAGCCGTTGTGAATCGCTTAAAACCGTGTATCGCGCATCAGAGCGCCTACATATCTCAGTTGAGAAAATACCTTCTTTCATGAGTGCATACTTGGCATTGGCAGGATAGGATTGACATTCTATGACCGAAGCGGTCCCAATGTAGTTCTGGAGTTCTTCGGCGCTTTTCCCCATGCTCTCCCAGTTGTGGCATAACTTCCTGTAGAGTTCCGGATGGAAGTTGGCCATGACCCCACTATATCCGGCATACCCCTGCCGGAGTGAATAGAGCAGAGTCGCCGCATTTGCGTTGAAAAACCTTACATTGCTTCCCTTTGCCAAGGCAGCACGCTTTGCTATAAGGGAGGGGTTGCAGCAGGTGTCTTTAATGAATTGAAAGCGTTTCGTCGCAATCAAGGCAATAAGGACCTCCTCGGAGAGAATCCGTTTATAGGGATAAGGACATTCATAGAGGCCGAGGGGAATGGTATCGGGAAGGGCCGCCATCAACTTCTCAAGCGACGTAAGCCAGGCGGCGTCATTCTGATCGGGAGATGCAAGCCTATTGGAAACCAGAACAAGCGCGTCTGCGCCAGATTCTGCCATATCCATCAATTCCTCGACCTGATCCGAAATGCTATCCGAAATATGGCCCGAGGCCATGACAGGAAATCTTCCCCCGGACAGCTCAACCGTTTTTCGGCACAACTGCTTCCGTTCCCTTCTCGATAATTCAAACATCGCACTGGATTGACATACGGAAAACAGACCGTCGATTCCCTTTTCGCTATACCAGTTGATAAGACGCTCAAGTGCCTCATAATCTATGGCAAGATTCTCTTTGAATGGTGTCACCATCGTAGGATATACACCACTTACAATTTCTTTTCGCATTCTGTTCAACACCTTGTATTCGTTAAGTTGATTCCTCAAGACAAAAAAACGTTATCATGACTTATGTCATATGTCAACTAAACTTTTCACTAAACTCTTGACATAAGTCCATGATGGCGTATAATCCACTCACATCGGCGGTGCACAAAAATTCTTATGCATGATGCGTCGCTGGCAAAAGGTAGTATACGTGAAAGACATTTTACCGTTACCGCGAATGAAAATTTCTGATGAAGTAACTCGTGCGATTGAAGACTTTATCGTCGAGAACAATCTGGAGACAGGAGATAAATTGCCTTCTCAGGCGGAACTATCGGCAAAATTGCATGTTGGAACACGCTCCATCAGAGAGGCCATACGCTCTCTGGAATCACGCGGGATGGTGGAGACAAAACAGGGTAAAGGTGTTTTTGTTAAAAACAACAATCTCGATTACTTTTTGGAAACCCTGATGGCGTCGTTTGTTTTTCATCTTCCCGAACAGAAAGAATTGTTTCTCGACCTCACAAAAACGCGCAGGATTATTGAAGTCCAGGCAATATACGATGTAACCCAGAATCCTCCGCCGAATTTCATCTCACAATTTACCCGAATTGTGGAAGAACTTGATGCCAAGGCCCAAACAGGGGAGATCGATGCCTATAACCTTCTTGATTTAAAACTTCATCAATCAATCATCAATGCTACCGGCAACAAAATTCTTATGTCGCTGTACAGGTACTTACGCGATCTGCTCGTCAAATGCTTTGGAAAGACCGGCTATGTACACGGGAGCATTGAAACCAGTATTACCGACCACCATAAAATGCTTGAGGCCCTGCAAAAGCAGGATGCGGCACAGGCAAAAGCGGTTATGGAATCGCATATCGGACTCACCCTAAGTAAAATCGAACATCTTTCCTTGACCTGAGAAAGCTGCACTGGGTATGATGCGGCACAGGAATCGTCATGAAAATTCTTGGAATCAACGGAAGTCCGCGAAAAAACGGAAATACCAGAACGATCATCTCTTGCATGCTTGAGGGTGTCCAAAAAGCAGGAGGAGAGGCTGAGTATATCCATCTGCCTTCATATCATATCGAAGGCTGCATCGGTTGCGAGAAGTGCCGAAAAGAAAAACGGTGCGCTCAGTTTTTCGACGGTATGCAGCTGCTCTATCCCAAGATAGAAAAAGCGGATGGTATTATCCTAGGATCGCCGACATACAATTACAATATGACGCCTTGGATGAAGGCTTTCATCGATCGTCTTTACCCCTATTTCGATTTCTCTCAACAACGGCCGGGGCCTTACAGCTCCCGGCTCAGCGGGAAGGGTAAAAAAGCCTTGGTCTTTGGGGTATGTGAACAAATAGACCCGAAGGAGATGGGATATACCATCGTCGCCATGAGGGACGCTATTAAGGTCGTCGGCTATGAGATTTTCGCAGAGCTTGCCTTCCCGGCCCATTTTTATCCGGGATCTGTTGCCAAAGATCCATCGTCACGGGAAAAGGCAGAATCGGCCGGAAAAGCCTTTACAGCCTCGTTTCAAGGTACAATCGCATAAGAAGAAAGCTTCACTGAGAAATCAGGATGATCCCTTCCAAAGGAGCAAGCATGATCTCCCGTTCAATAACAGCTTGTGCCCCCTGCTCCGAAAAATCGGAGGCATGGGTGGAAAAAAGCTTTCGCCATCTCCCATTCTCCACCTTCAGCGATTGATGCCTCTTTGATGAAAAATTAACGCAGACGATAAAACGTTCTTTCGCATCGGCTTTCCGCAGGTAGACAAGAAGCTCTTTCTCATCAGCCTGGACCAACGTGAAACTGCCTCGCCGAAGAGCGGGATACTTTGAGCGAAGGGTAATGAGGGTCTTAAAGCAGGATAGGACCGATCCCGCCCTGCCTTGTTGATCCGCTACGTTCACCTCTTGATAATTGGGGTGCAAAGGAAGCCATGGCCTGGCAGCGGGATTCGAGGAAAAACCGGCGCAGTCGCCGCCATTCCACTGCATGGGAAGCCGCTCTCCGTCGCGCCCCTTGTGAAAAGGCCAGTAACGAATTCCAACAGGATCGGCAAGGCGGGAGCGGGGTACCGCTGCGTTTTCCATTCCGATCTCCTCTCCCATGTAGAGGAAGGGAGGTCCTCCCTGGGTCAGCAGCATCACTCCGATCAATTTCGCCACAGCTTCCTTCATTTCCCGATCAGAAGAAGGGGCATAGCGACTGAGCGCACGAACAACATCGTGATTTGAAAAGACGAAACAGGGAGTACCGCCGTACCGCAAGGCGGCACGATATTGCCCTTCGAAAATCGAACCGAAACGACGAGCGGACCAGGGGGAGAAGGTAAGCGAGAAATCAAAGGCCAGATGAAGCTGATCCTGTACACCGGTAAAGGATGCTGCGAGTTCCTGATCAACGGGCTTGTCGAGATATATCTCCCCTACCGCAAAGCTTCCCGGATATCGATTAAGGAGCCTGCGAAGCTGACGAAGATATTCTCCTGTGGCAGGACTGTTGCGGTCGTAGAGATGGCGCTGCATCTCATAGGGCCTCGGAGGCCAGCCGAAGGTAAAGGGGTTGTCCCGAAATTCGGAGTCTTTACCGATCAGATTGATGACATCGAGGCGAAAACCGTCCACGCCCTCCTTCAGCCAAAACTCAAGCTCGTCGAAAATCGCCTTCCGGCAGCGGGGATTCGCCCAGTTCAAATCCGGCTGCTCCGGCAAAAAGGAGTGGAGATAATACTCACCGCTTGTATCGTCGAAAGTCCAGCAGCTGCCGCCGAAGGAAGCCTTCCAGTTGTTCGGTACCCGTCCGCCCTTTTTCGGTTTCCGCCATACATAAAAATCGCGATCAGGATTATTCTTTGATGAACGGCTTTCAATGAACCAGGGATGAAGAAAGCTGGTGTGGTTGAACACCATATCCATGATTATTCCGATATTACAACGGTGGGCTTCTTCCAGAAGCCGGCGGAAGGCCTCGATATCGCCGAATACGGGATCGATTTCCCGATAATCGCTTATGTCATAGCCGAAATCGAACATGGGGCTTTTATTGATCGGGCTGATCCAGATGCCTGAAACCCCAAGCTCCCGGAGATAATCAAGCCTTGTGCGTATCCCGTCGAGATCCCCTACCCCGTCTCCGTCGGCATCAAAGAAACTTCTCGGATAGATTTGATAGATTACGCCCTCTTTCCACCAACTATCGTCGCGGTGCAGTTGTCCCATTGCAGCCCCCGTTTCCCTTTTTTCTCAGCCGTCATTATATTATAGCCAGAGGGCAAGATGGAAGAACGAATACAAAAAGCACAGCTGCTTATAATGGATAATCGTTACCTTGATGCGCTTGAAATCCTGACTGAAATTCTCAGGGAAGAGCCGGACGAGAGGGAAGCACTTCGGCTTGCCGGTACCGCATGGATGGAAAGCGGAGAGGCAGGAAAAGCGGTTAAGGCCCTCGATTACTATAGAAAACGGTGGGGAGACGATGCAAAGGCATTGGAGGCCCTGGGCTGTTCCCACTTCAAACTTGGAAATTATGGGCTGAGCAGAGAGATACTTGAGGAGGCTGAACGGCTGGATGATCGAAATCCATCCATAGAACGCAACCTCGGAGTCGTATATCACCACCTTGGCGAAGAGGGGAAAAGCATTCGGAGACTTGAACAGTCAAACGAACTTGGCCCCGAGGACTACCGGACCATGTATGCTCTTGCCATGGCCTACATGCTTGCCGGACGACCGGCCGAAGCAGAACCCCTGCTCGAAGGAGTGCTTAAGGTTCCGACTCCGGAAGAGTTCAGAACCCTTGCAAGGGTGAATCTTAAACGTATTCATAAACAGATCGAAACTATGGAACGCCCAAAAACAAAGGATTAATCCCTAAACCATAATTGCGGTCGGTTTGTTTTACGTATAGGATGTCGGCATGCTATTCGAAGAGGAATCCAAAGCCTTTTTCACCGTCTCCGGGCTTACGGCTCTCATCAAGGAGCGGCTCGAAAGCGGCTTTTCATCGGTTGCGGTGGAGGGTGAGATATCGAATTTTCGCCCCTCTGCAGCAGGCCATTGGTATTTTTCCCTTAAGGATCAGGACGCGGTCATTAGTGCTGTCATGTTTCGGGGAAAGAGTGCGAGGGTCGATTTCTACCCGGAAGACGGGATAACGGTCAAGATAAGCGGAAATCTCTCCGTCTATGAAAAACGCGGAAACTATCAGATCATATGTGACACCATGGTTCGTTCGGGCGAAGGGGCCATCCTTGCGATGCTGGAAGAACGCAAACGCAGGCTTGCCGCCGAGGGCTTGTTCGACCTGGAGAAGAAGAAACCCATCCCACCCTTTCCAGCGCGGGTCGCGGTGATCACCAGTCCTACGGGAGCCGCCCTCCGTGACATTCTGCAGGTACTGGGGCGTCGAGGTGCAGGGGTCGATATCACCATTTTACCTACCTTGGTTCAGGGAGACGGGGCCGCTGAACAGATAGCGGCCCAAATCAGAAGGGCAAATCGCTACAACATGGGCGAGGTCATCATCATGGGGCGGGGAGGCGGCAGTCTCGAAGACCTGCTCCCCTTTAGTGAGGAAGCAGTGGCCAGGGCAGTCGCCGAAAGCACGATTCCCATCATCTCAGCGGTCGGTCATGAGACGGATACGGCCCTTTCGGATCTTGCGGCGGACCTCAGGGCCCCCACCCCCTCCGCCGCGGCGGAACTTGTCTGCGAGGAACGTGAAGCGTTGTTGCTGAGGGTCGGGGCTATCGCGGGAGAGATGCAAGACAATCTGCTTCGCAGCGCAGAGAAGGCAAGGATCCTCCTTCAGCGTTTCTCGGGCGAGGAGATGAAAGAGCGGATGCAGCGACTGCTCCAACCGCGGCGCTTTGAGCTTGACGATCAACGGGAAGAGGCGGTCAGGGCCATAGGAGAGAAGATAACGGCTGAGCGCCATCGTCTGGCCCTGATTATCAAGGAGATGGAGACATCAAACCCCCTTGCAATTCTCCAAAAGGGGTATGCGGTGGTAAGCCGAAAACGGGACGACGGCCTGGTTACCGATGCTGCGGAAGAGAGGGTTGGCGAAGCACTTTGCATTCGCCTGGCGAAGGGCTCTGTAGATGCAACGATAGAGGAGATACACAGTGAAAAGCTTTGAAGAACGGATGGCCCGACTTGAAGAACTAAATGATCAACTGAGAAAAGGGAGCCTTTCCCTGGCTGAAGCGATGGCAACCTTCGAAGAAGGCATGACCCTTGCAAAGGGGCTTGAAAAGGAGCTTTCGAAAATAGAACGGAGGATCGAAATACTCGTCAATGAACCGGAGGCCCCGGACGAAACACCGAACCTGGAGCTTTTCGGGCAGTAGTCGCTTTGAACCGATAGCCGCTAAGGCTGCCGCGATATCAGGGGAGCAAGATCGATGTGATCTCCCTCCCTTACACCGGCAGCCTCGAATGCTCCTCGGTTCAGCTCTATGGCATATCTGACCGACCTTGAAGAATATACCGGTTGCAGATCATGTGGTATCATCGGCAGAATATCGACAATGGTACCTGAGCCGTCGAGATAGGCAATGGAGAGCGGGATTTCGGTATTCTTCATCCAGAATCCAAGCAGCTGATCGTGTTCAAAAACAAAGATCATGCCTCGATCCTCGGACAGTTTTTCGCGAAACATCAATCCCTTGACCCGCTCCTGCTGATCATCGGCAATTTCCAGGGTAAATTGTTTCGTGCCGATAGACAACGTGACGCTCTGTTCCCCCTTACAGCCGGAAAGCAGTACAAGGAAAAAACAGAAGCCGAAGAGAAACCTTACAGATAGCCTCATCACCATTCCCGTTAAAATTGCTGAAGAAACTGATCCCTTGTCATCTCCTCGAAGGACCGGTCGATGGCCCCTGAGCGACGAATTTCATCCAGAAGCTTTGTATCAAGATACTTCACCCGAAGCCCCTTACGCTCCAGAATGAAGGCAGTCGTATCACCCTTCCACCGGCTCTCATCCGGCGTAAAGACATTAGGAGGGCCATACTTGCCGACAAAGGTTGTATAGAGAGCGTAGTGATCCATCAGCTGCTCGTCAATATCGAGAACAATGGAGTAGAGTCGGTCGTCATGAAATTGCAGGTATGCCCGGCGAATAAAACCAAGGCCGCCGGTTTCAATCATCCGCTCGTTGGGATTCCGCAGCATGGAAACATCGGCTTTCCCCCGATAAGAAAAATTCGGATCACGTTTGAGAGCCGCTTCAGCATCCGCAAAGGAGAGACCCAATTGAATTTCTCCGAACCCGGTAGGAGGAGGATCGTGCTGTGCCTGATCCGCGTTCTGGGCCCAGATCATAGCGGTACGACAAAAAGTCGAGAGAAAAAGAAGGATAAAAAGCAGATATGGCAGCCGCAACCTCATACCTCCATATTCGGCCAAAATCAGGCAGGATCTTACCGGAATTTTGGTTATAATAGAGACATGAAACCTCTTCGTATTTCGGCGGCGGTCATGGGCCTGAGCGTACTATTGTTCCTGGAAGGATGTACCTCCTATTCGGGTCCTGCCATTCGTAAGGCAGCGGCGGCCGGTCCCTCATCAGCCATCGAAAGTGCCTACCGGCAGCAGCATTTTGAAGAGGTCGACCAGGGGATACGCATCGTCACCGTTCCCACGGGCGCACGAATCAAAGTGGATGGAAAGCTAAAGGGAAATAGCCCGCTTCTTCTGGACCTTCCGACGGGGAATTATCTGATCGAGGCGGAAAAAAGCGGTTATAAAAGCGCCTTAATCACCCTCTCCCATATCGGCGATGAGTATACAAAAGTCGAACTATCTCTCAAAGCGATAGAGGGTTCCCTGCTCATAGAAACGACCCCTCAGGATGCGGAAATTCGCAGCGGATGGAAAGACTTCACGCCGGGCAAAGAGGAACGGCTTGGGGTCGGTAGTTACGAACTTGAGATTAGTGCCTTTGGCTATGAAACGGAACGAAAAACGGTTCCCGTTGAAGAAGGAAAGCTTAGCCGTATATCGATCGCTCTTGTACCGGTTCCCTTTGCTTTTAAACAAATATCCGTTGCGCGGAAGCGATTCGACCCGACAGATCCAGGCACATATGGCAGCGTTGTCGTCTCTGTTACCGTGTCTGCCCCGGGCGATGGAAGCATGGCCATCGTCGGCCAAGGGGGAGAGATCGTGGCGGGCCCTTTCCCGGTGCGCTTTACCCGGAGCTTGAATAGAATCGTCTGGGATGGCAGGGATACGAAGGGGCAGATAGCGAAAGAGGGCGAATATCGGCTTGTGGTTAGGGCAATGCAGGGGGACCTTCCCTTGAATATTGAAACTCCGATAGCAGTGGACCGCAGCATCGATCTTCGCTCCCGTCCAGTCTACAACGGTGCGGCAGGAACACTTTTCTGCCCTCTGCCGCCGAGCTTTCCACAAGGAAGCCTCCAGGCGGGGGTGCTCTCTTTAGTCCACGCAGGAGGATACGACTACCAGATCCCTGCTGTAGCTTCCCTGCGATATGCACGAACAAAGGGAGAGGAGATAGTCATCTCCGGCGGTATGATTGCCCGTAATCCGGGAAGCGATATTCCTTTCGGAAGCCTTTCGTGGTCAAAAACCCTTTTCCAAGATGAAGGGCAAATAGGTCCGGAGGCAGCCGCTCTGGTGAAGGGGGGATATTTCCACAACAGTTCGATCGATCCTTGCACCAATTTTACCGGTATATCCCTGAGCCTCCCCTTTTCGTTATCCCTATCCCCGATACGCGTGACTCTGGCTCCCGAACTTATGGTCAGTACCGAACGTATTGGTGATGAGGAAGAAAGAGAAGGGAGGGTGACGGCCTGGGCCTATGGAAGAGGAGCCATTCTGCTGGATGCAGGTCCCTTTAGCCTTGCCTTTTCCGCGGCGATACGAAGCAAGAGCCTTGAGAAAGGGGTTGCAGCGGCATGGCCCATCTTCTCCGGTATCGAATTGCACTGGCTGTTGCCAAACAGCATTACCACAATCTCTCTTGCTTCAAGCATCGAGTGGGATCCCGAATCGGGAGAGTTGGACTACAGTGCCGGTGGGGGAATATGGATCATCCCGTAAAGCGGCCCCAAGGACAAGGCCCCGAAGCAAGGCTCATCTCACTCCTGCATTCCCTGCCTTCCACAGAATCATCCAATCGCTTGATGAGGCGTTCGGATCGGGAACTTGCCATCGTCGCTCTATTCCTGGAAGAAAAGAACTGCCGCTTTCTTTTCGGCTTATTGGGAAGGGAGAAACAAAAACGGGTCAAGAATGAACGACGTTACGTATCGAGATTGGGGCTACGATATCCCGATTATCGGAAAAGCATCGAGCTTCTCATCGCTGCCCTAAGTGGGAGGAGTGATGAACAACTGCACAGCTACATCAGGCCGAGGAAAAATCGGTAGACATCGTCCTTTTTGGAAGGCATATCAGGGTTTTACCCCCACCCTGCCGGTATAATCGACCCGGGAAAGAAGAGGGACATCTTCCCTTTCTCCAAAATAGTCGTCCACGGCCTTTCGTGCACCGGTAAAGTGGCCGTAATCATCGATAATAAGAACCCCTCCCCGCTGCAGGCGGGGATAAAGCACCTCGAGCTCCACTCGGGTAGATGCATACCAATCGGTATCGAGACGAAGCAAGGCGACGGGCCCCGTTTCACGGGAAAAGGGGGGAAGGGTTTCTTCGACATCCCCCTCAACAAGATGGAGCCGCTGCGGGGGATAGCCTGTGGAAAGAATACGTTCGGCCACCTCCTTCCTGCCCACTGCCCAGTCGGCAAAGTCCTGCCGCTTCCATCGCCCTTTGACAGACTCGCCGCTCCAGGCGATCTTATCCTCTTCTCCCGGTTCGGGCATGCCCCGGAAGGTATCAAACAGATAGATATCCCTCGGTGTAGCCCCCTCCGCAAGGATGGTCAGGGCCATCAGGAGGGCAGACCCCCCCTTCCAAACCCCACACTCGATGAAAGAACCGGGAAGTTTTCGGTTCAAAAGGTGAAGGACACTGCGATAGAGGGCGTAACCCCGCTCAAGGCTGGTCATGGTAAAGGGTTCGACCCGGCGCCAAAGAGCGAAAAAGCCTTCCTCCATGTCGGAACGAAATTGCATGGGAGCCTCGACTCCCCAGCCCCGGCCCCGGAGCAGTTCGGCGGCGGCACGCTCATCTTCACCGATGGACCGCCCCATTATGAAGCTCCCTTTCCCGAGGCATCGACAGAGGGAATTTCGATTCCGGCAGATGCAAGCAAGTCGAGGAACTCCTCCTCGGAGAGGATCGCCACTCCAAGGCTTTTAGCCTTTGTTAGTTTGCTGCCTCCCCCTTCTCCGGCAAGGAGGTGGCTTGTCTTCCCCGAGACCGAACTTACCACCGATCCTCCGAAACGGGAGACCAGTTCCATGGCCTTGCCCCGGGGATTAAAGTGCCGAAAACTCCCGGTGACACACCAACTCTGCCCGGCGAAGATAAGCTGTTCTGAGGCTATGGAGAGTTTTTCTTCTTCCTCCATTGCCAAACCGACCTGGGCAAGCTCATCGATCCGTTTACGTACAGCCTCGCGACCGAGCTCTTCAAAGATTGTATCCACGGTCTTTTCACCTATACCCTTTACCGCAATCAAGTCATCGCGATTTTTTTGCTCCACAAGGGCATAGATAGCTTTCATGGAACGAAAACCGGCGGAGATGAGCAACTCGACAACCTTTTTTCCCATTTCCGGGATTCCGACGGAGGCAAGGACCGTATGAAAGGGGCGCGTAAGACTTTTCTTAAGCCCCCGCCTTATCGCCTCGATCTTTTTTTCGCCGAAGCCCGGGTAGGAAAGCAGACTCTCATAATCGAACCGGTAAAGATCGGCAGGCTCACTGACGAAGCCCTCCCGTATCATAAGGTCTACCGTTTCGGGGCCTAAACCATCGATATCCATCTGCCCTGCGGCAATAAAAAAGAAAAGTCGTCCTCGCACCTGGTCGGGACAAGAGGGATTCAGGCAAAAATGATGGGCCCCTTTCTTTTGCAGGCTGCTTCCGCAGGAGGGACAAAGAAGGGGCATGTTCCAGACGGGATTTCCGCTTTCGTTCTTTGCCACCACCTCCTCAACCGCGGGGATCACATCGCCACGGCGGGAGATACTCACCTGGTCGCCCACGGCAATCTCCAGCATATCAACGTAGTCCTGGTTATGGAGGGTGACGTTGCTGATGGTGGAACCACCTACAAATACTGGTTCCACCCGTGCGACCGGGGTGATTCGCCCGGTGCGTCCCACCTGGATATCTATCGACTTGATGGTGCTAGTGCCGGTAGGGCTTTCAAATTTGTATGCGATGGCCCAGCGGGGATGGTGTCCCGTATAACCGAGGTGCTCCCGCACATCCAGCTCATTTATTTTAACGACAAGACCGTCGATCTCATAGTCGAGGCTTCCCCGCTCTTCGGTACTCGTACGCACATACCCTTCAAGCTCATCCCATGTTCCGCTCTGCCAGTCAGGGTGGCGCCTGGAAAAGTCGGCGAGGTCCGTTCGGTTGGTAAAGATCCCGACACGTCGATTGGTCCTAAAACCGAGGGATTGAAGATATTCCAGAATTTCCAGATGACTTTTGGGTCTGTCGGAAAAGAACCCTTCATAGACAAAGATTGTAAGGGGTACCTCTGCGACTTCCCGGCTTTTAACCCGCCGAAGGGTTCCGGCGGCGAGATTTCGGGGATTCACATAAAGATTTCCCATCTTCCGATTCAGGCTTTCGAAGGAGGCCTTGGGCAGATAGATCTCACCGCGCACCGCAATATCAACCGCTTCGGTGAGACGGAGAGGCACGGAACCTATGGTCCTGACATTGTCGGTTACATCGTTACCGACATAACCGTTTCCCCGGGTGACGGCCTTTTCCAGGATCCCGCCCCGGTAGTAAAGTACAATGGAAACCCCGTCGATCTTCTCTTCGACGACAAAGGAGAGACCCGAAGCCTCCCTGCCGCTGGTGCGCCCCATCCAGCCGAGTAATTCTTCGACACTGTAGGCCTTATCCAGACTGAGCACGGGAACGCGGTGTTCCACCTCCGGAAAATCGGAAGAAAGATCACTTCCGACCCGAAGGGTAGGAGAATCCTCACGTTTTAGTTCCGGCCACTGCTCTTCCAATTCCTGAAGCCGAAGGAAGAGCCGGTCGTATTCGGTATCGGAAACCTCAGGCTTGCCTTCAACATAGTAGGCACGGTTATAACGGAAAAGGAGATCCGCAAGCCTGCGGATCTCCTCGGTTGCCTTCTCTTTCTGTACCTCGTCGTTCATTGCCGCGGTTTAGTTCCCCTTTCGTAAAAATGCATCACGGTAACCACCGGCTCTGAAACTGAGCAGTAGTGCGCCGCTTTCGTCCTTGCGTAAAGGCCCCACCATCACACGATAGCCGGCTCCATCATCTTTGGGATGGATGGTTACAGGATAGGTGGAAGCGAGGGATTGTGCAAGTCTTCCCGCCGCATCAGCCTCTTTAACCACCGCGATCTGCAGATAGTAGGCATGCTCATCCAGGTTCCTGACGAGGTAGGAATCGATGGGCACCGGTGCGGAAGTCGTTTGGGGTAAAGTCGCTTTCGACTCGGAAGATGTATCGACCGCCACAGCCGCTTTCTCGGCTTCGGGGAGCGTTTCGATTGCCGCTTTCTTTGACGCTTCCTGAGCATCAAGTTCCGCCGTATCGACCTGGGGCGGCCTGGCGTCGGCGCTTTCGATTACAAGTTCGGCATTTTCGGGTATGGTACCGGCACTTTTACCTTCGTCGACCATCACAGAGGCAATCTGTCGTTCGGGAGGGGTGGGAACCGCAGCCCCGGCATCCTTTTCAGACTCCGTTTCGGCAGGCGGACGAGGGCCCTCATTCTCTGCAAGGACCGGCCCCGCAGCTATCTCTTCCATTCCCGGCTCCTCAGCCTTTTCCACAAGGGAAGGCTCGGCAAGAGCCGAAACATCGGCACGCTCTTCGGCTTCGGGAGCGACCCGTTCTTCGGCTGATGCAAGAAGAAGGCCGGAAGAAATCGATTCCGCCGACTCTGGAAGCGGAGGCAGATCTGATACCGCAATCCGGTAGGATCCGTTCGTAGGAGCCTTGCCTGCCATCAGCCGGTCTTCATGAGGCCGAGGCACGAGAGGGGTATCGACACGATCCCAGCCGGTCCCATCGGCCTCTGCTGTGAGAACGGGAAGAGCAAGGATCCTTACCGGTCTGGAAGAGGAGGCAGCTTCACCAGCAGAACCTTCAGCCGCAAGAGCCTGGTCCCCTTCCCTCACCTCGGGTTCGGGAAGCGACGACCAGCCATATCCCGATTCAACCGAAGAGGGTTCCGTTCCGGAAGGAAGAGAGGCTATGACGGGACCGCTGTTATCAAGCGCAGACGAGGATGCCTCAACCGGGGAACCAGTTGGAGGTTGGGGCAAATCCGGGCTTTCGACACCGACCCACTCCTTCGAAGCATCGTCGGGAAGACGCTCTGAAAGAGCTATCGCCCTGGGAATATCGGGTTCACTGGTATGTTCAGCCGGGGGAGTTGCCGCTGCCTCTTTCGGTTCTCCCTCTTTTACGACAGGTTTGACCGCTTCCGCTTCGGAAGACTTCGGACCGCCAAGCTCTGTATTTTCGGCTTCTGCGCTATCGGCAGCGGCCAGCTCCTCTTTAATAAAAGCGGCGATCATCGCCTGTTCTCCATCGGAAGGAACAGAAGCCGCTGGATTGATATCGGGATCGGGATTAACGGATTGTTCGGCTGTACTACTTATGGGAACAGGATCTCCTGCAGGAATCTCAAGAACGGAAGCCCTGATCACATCATCCGAGGCCATCCCCACCTTTTCTGCCGCTTCGGGACTTAAAAGTAAAAAAATGTTGGGATTACTGAGGCCTTCGACGACCAGAACATCCACACTCTTCCCGGAAGAGGCATCCGTCACTCGAACGGTACTATTCTTGGGAAAGGCATTGGAGGCGGCATAGAGACCGGAGGCAGGTAATCTGCCATAATTGCCGACGGCAATACTCCCTTCGAAAACTTCACCTTGTCCGATAAGCGTACCGGTATTCAGCGACAGACATGTCACCATGAGAATGGTTGTCATGACTCTCAAACGTTTCATACTTTACTCCTCACATATCACGCCGTTACAGCCGTTCCAAGACCGCCGAAGCAAGCCCGGCCCCTGCTGTTTCAAGTGATTCCTCGTCCGACTCGGAAAAGGGGAAGCTTCCTTCACTCAGCTCGTGATCTTCGGCAACATCGTAGAGACGGTACACGGCTTTTTCGGGGTCGTTGATATCCGCAACTGTAGTTGCAAAGTCAATTCTGACCTCAAGCAGGTACTGTGCACCACAATTTTTAGCGATTCTGACCGAACTGGCTTCGAAGTCTTGATGATAGGCCACCTCATTCACCTCGGTCGAGAAGACAAGATGCCCCGCCCCAAAGAGCCTGTTCATGATACCAGATTCACACAAGACGGCGACCTCCTTCCCAAACAGCTTTGCCCCGGGATAGTGGGTCGAAACGAGAATGGATTCGCCGAAACCGAACAGAGGGACCATGGATGAGAGGATCACGCCGAGCACTACCACCCGTTTTGCATAATTTCGGTGCATAAGGACATCTCCTTTCCGCATAATGCTTCTCTATCTCAGAATATCGACATTTTTTTTGAAAGGATAACCAGAGAATGGGAAAATCCTTGCTCCGCTTGCACCGGCACCTCTTCCATGCTATTTTCATAGAGTTGTCAGAGTATCATAATGAACTATTATTCAATGCAGGTGATTACCCACCAGGAAAAAAGGTTTATGCAGCTCGCCGAGAACGCAATCGCCCAGTTCGAAAAAGAGCAGGGAGTAAAGATCATCGGTAAACTGCTGTGGCCGAGAAGAAGCCTCAAAATCAGAAAACGAGGTAAAACGACACAGGAACAGGCCCCGATCTTCCCCGGATACCTTTTCTGGCAGGCAGAAAGTTTGGAACCAGAGGTGTACTGGCTTTTGAAAAAGAACAGCGGTTTTATACGATTTCTTAAGAGTAATTACGACATAGAACCACTGACAGGGGCATCGAAAGAACTATTGGTTCACTTTCTCAACTATGGTGAGGTTGTCGGAACGTCGACGGTCACCTTTGGAACGGGAGACAGAATCGTAGTGCTAAGCGGCCCCATGAAGGGCTTAGAGGGGAACATCAGAAAAGTGAACAAACGAAAAGGGCGGGCGAAGATAGAGCTGATGCTTTACGAGCAGTCGTTTCTTATAGATTTCGCTTTCGATGGGATCAAAAAAGCAGAAGGTAAAGAGCATGAGTAAGGAAAAACGTCTTGCCATCGTCGGCGCGGGTTTTGCCGGTAGGGAAATTGCCGGGGAGATAGAACATAAGGGCGTATTTGGAAAGGTTGTTGTTTTTCTTGATGATGACGGCAAAAAGGTCGGGGGCCTTTTGGACGGGATCCCTGTGGAAGGGCCTGTTATGGAGGCCCCGGATATTCTGAAGCGAAACCGTGTTCAGGAGGCGCTTATTGCGGTCCCCGGGGCCACCGGCGAGCAGCTGAGGAAGATATACCTCGCCCTAAAACGTGCAGATCTTGAAAGAATCAGAATCCTTCCGGGAATCAGTCAGATCGTCGACGGAGACGCCCACCTGATTCAAACGCGGGAATTGAGTGCCCAGGATCTGCTGGGCCGCAATCCGGTCCTTATTCCCTTAAAAGAGAGTCTTTTCTACCTTCGGGGAAAGCGGGTCCTGATAACGGGAGCCGGCGGCAGTATCGGGGGAGAGCTCTCCAGGCAGCTTCTTTCGGGAGGAGCTCAGCGTCTATACCTTTTCGACCACGGTGAAAATAATGTCTATGAAATAGAGAAGGAACTGAGACTCCTCCAGGAAGAGGGAGTCGGCGAAGCGGCCACCATCGTGCCCGTTATTGGAGATCTAAAAGACCGCGACTATATGCATTTCATTATCAAGCGGCTCCGGGCGGATGTTATTTTTCACTGCGCCGCTTACAAGCATGTCCCGCTCACCGAAGCGAATCCGGTAGAGGGGATAAAAAACAACGTATTTGGGACCCTCAACATTGTGGATGCGGCCCTGGAGGCGGGAACCAGCCGCTTTGTGCTGGTATCTACCGATAAGGCCGTAGCCCCCTCCTGTGTATACGGAGCGACAAAGACCATTGCGGAAGAAATCGTACTAAGCAGAAACGGACGCGGCGGCGGGGCCTTTATGGTCGTCAGATTTGGGAATGTACTTGCCAGCAGAGGCAGCATCGTTCCCCTCTTTACAAAACAGATACTGAAGGGGGGGCCGGTGACCATCACAGATCCAAAGGTCTCCCGTTTTTTCATGACCATCCCGGAAGCCGCTTCCCTCGTGCTCAAAACCGGTGGGGTCGGAGAGGGAGGCAGCCTCTATATCCTGGATATGGGAGAACCCCTTTCCATAAAGGAGCTTGCAGAGCAGATGATACGCTTTTACGGCTACCGCCCACACGAAGAGATCGCCGTCCGCTACATAGGACTGAGGCCGGGAGAAAAACTGACCGAACGGCTCTGGCTCGAATCGGAATCCACCGAAGCGACCGACTTTCCCGGTATTCTTAGACTCAAACGCCAGGCGAACCTTCAATCAGACCTTGAAGAGCTATTGAGTGAGCTTCGAAGCGTCTGTTTTCTTATCGGGGGGAAGGAACAGGAGTATCGCAACAGAAAGCGGCTCAAGGAGATCCTCGCTCCACATTTCCCGTCGCTGATTCCGGTATCGAACGAGCCCGAGTATTAAGGAGGCAAGAGGGTCACATGGAAACAAAGGAACAACAGCCCATTCCCTTCGCCCTTCCCGATATCGGCAGGGAGGAAGAGGAGGCAGTCCTTCGGGTCTTGAGAAGTGGGTGGCTTACGACTGGAAAGGAGGCTATTTCCTTTGAAAAGGAGTTTGCCGAAGCGGTGTCGACACACTCGGCCCTGGCGGTAAACTCGGCCACGGCCGGACTGCATCTTGCGGCAGAGGCCCTGGGGGTTTCCCCCGGTGATAAGGTTGTTACGTCGCCCTTTACCTTTACATCGACCGCAGAAATTCTGCGCTACCTCGGTGCAGACCCTATTTTTGCGGATATTGATGAGGAAACATTAACCATCGATCCCCGATGCGTTGCCGAAATTCTCGAAAGAGAACCGAAGGTAAAAGGGGTGATACCGGTTCATCTCGGAGGGAGGATGGCCGAAATGGACCGGATAATGACTGAGACGAAAAAACGGGGACTTTTTGTTATTGAAGACGCGGCCCACGCCTTTCCCCTCTCCTACAAGGGAAAAGCGGCAGGGACCATCGGTGATGCAGGTGTCTTTTCCTTTTACGCAACGAAGACTATTACTACCGGCGAGGGGGGAATGGTTGTCACCGACAATGAGGCGTTGGCAAAACGGATGTCGGTGATGCGCCTGCACGGTATCGATCGTGATGTCTGGGATCGTTACACCTCTTCGAAAGGCTCCTGGCGCTATGCGGTGGTTGATGCAGGGTACAAATACAATCTCACGGATCTTGCCGCCGCCATCGGAAGGGTTCAGCTGAAACGGGCACAGGAATTCAAGGAAAGGCGCTGCCGTATTGCTTCCTATTATGAAGCGGAATTGGGAGGCATAGAGGCGCTGAAACTACCGAAGCCCCCCGGCCGGGGAGAGGACCATGCCTGGCACCTCTTCATCGTGCGGCTTCGCCCCGGATATTCGGCAATCGACAGGGACGGGATGGTGGAGGCATTGAAAGCCCGGGGTATCGGAACCTCCGTCCATTACATCGCCCTTCACCTCATGCCCTATTATCGTAGCCGCTATAATCTTAGTCCGGAGCAATTTCCCGTTGCCACGGCGGTCTCAAACAGCTGCTTTAGCCTGCCGATCTACCCCTCCATGAGCGACGGACAGGTTGAGCGGGTTGTCGAGGCGATCAAGGAGCTCCTTTCTCCAAACAGTAGGAGGGCGTAAACTCAATGAGCATGGGATTTGCCGACGATCTTAGTGAGCCGGGAATGCTCTACCTTCGGCCCATCCTTTCAACCATCCCCAAGGGAAATATCGCTTCGATCAGATACCCCGACCAAGCGCCAGGCCTGTTTCTCTACAAGGAATCCGATATTCCAGGAACCAAGAGCATGGAAATATATGGAGAACAGATGCCTGTGCTTTCGGGAAGCGAGGTACACTACGAAGGTGAAGCCATCTGTCTTATCCTCGGCGAGGCCCCCGAAGTCCTGGAAGAAGCGGAAAAACAGATCATCATTGATTACGAAAGCAACTATACCCTTGACGACTTCGACCACCCAAGGCAAGAGCAATTTTACGAGGAGACAATCCTAAAAAGGGGCAGTATGGAAAAGGCCTTTGCCGCTGCCCATCAAATTGTCGAAGGCGAATACCTCCAGCAGGATCCGATCCGGGATGCCATGGCTCCGATAGGAGCCTTGGCGGTGGAGAAGGAAGGGGTCCTTGAGATAAAGGTAAGCAGCCTCTGGCCTGAGCAGGTAAAGAAAAGCGTCTCCGAGGTTTTGGATATCCCACAGACGATGATCAGGATCAAACCGGTCAATCCCTTTCCAACCGACGGCGAAAAGATCATGCTTCCCAGCCTCATTGCAGTCTGGGCGGCCCTGGGATGCCGCTTTACCGGCAGGGCGGTGAAGGTTGCCTGGGATGTACCTCCCGCGCCCCTTCCCTTTCTCCGTTCTCCCAGAAGCCGGATCGCCTTTCAGACAGCCCTTGATGAAAAGGGAAACGTTGTGGGAGAAAACATCGATGCCTCCATCGATCTCGGAGCTTTTTCCTTTTTATCTAAAGAGATGCTGGCGAGGCTGGTTATCGGGATCGCGGGAAGCCGCTATACCCCGAATACCTTGATCAGGGCCCGCGGAGTAAAAACCTCTCTTTCCCCTACCCGACTCCGTTGTGGCTTCGGCATCATTCCCGGTCTCTTTTCCAGAGAGGTCCATGAAGCGAGAATCGCCCAGCTCCTTGGGAAAGATCCCGCAGACAGGAAGCTGGAGGCTGCGGACAAGAAGCGAATTCCAACAGGCGGAAGCCTTAAAAAGAGAAGTGATCGACTTCTCATCGAACAGGTCTGCTCCGCTTCGGACTTTCACAGAAAGCATGCCGCCTACCAGCTGATGAAGAAACGGCCCGCAATTCCGGGAAGAGGGGGGATTTTCCGGGGCATAGGCATTGCCAGCGGCTTTACCGGAGACGGTTTTACCGCAAAACCCGCGGGAAGAGAGCCTTGGAGCGTCTCGGTACTCCTCGACAAGAACGACAAACTCACCATCCAGACCAGGGCAGGTGCCTTTCCCGGTTCGGTAAAAGCCCTGTGGAAGCATCGGGCCGGCGAAATTCTCGGCATTAATCCGGAACTGATCGACATTGATCCAATCTGGCAGGATCTCGGCGGTAACGGCCCCCTGGTGTGTGGACAACGCCTTTCCGTGACAACCGCCCTGGTGGAGCAATGCTGCAATGCCATCAAACGGCAACGCTTTAATGTCCCCCTGCCTATCAATGTCAGGAAAAACTTTCGCGCCCCCTCTCAGGCGGTATGGGACAGAGAAAAACTCAAAGGGACGCCCTTCCATCGTCTTACCTGGGGAGCGATGGTGGTGGAAGTAGATCTTGACCCCTTCAGTTGGCAACCCTCAATCCGGGGAATCTGGTGTGCCATAGACTGTGGAAACGTATACGACCGAAAAGAGGCATCATCAGCCGTGAGAACGGCAATCACAAGGAGTCTGAGACGATGCACAAATGGAGACCTCCTAATAAGCAGAAGAGCAAGGGAGGCGGGAATATTTGAAGAGACGGAGCAGCTGTCGATGTACCCCATCGAGATTTCTTTTTTCGAAAATAAAACGGCACAACCATCCGGTGTCGCCCAGATCCCCGGGGCCCTTTTCCCCTCGGCCTTTGTGTCTGCCGTAAGCCAGGCCACGGGAATCTATCTGGACACGCTTCCCATTACTCCCGAGTTGATCCACTCATTCATGGCAAAAAGGGAGGAGGAGTAATGGAATTTCGCTTTCTTCTTAACGGTAAAGCGGTCACGGTCAATGCCGCTCCGGAACAGATGCTTATAAACGTCCTTCGCAACTTTTTTCATATAGCCTCTGTCAGACGAGGTTGCGAGGGAGGGCTATGCGGCATATGCTCGGTGCTGGTAGACGGCGTTCCCATCCAGTCCTGTCTCGTCCCCATGTTTCGTACCCCCGGGGCCGACATCATCACCGAAGAGGGGTTGCGGGAAAAGAGGGAATACAAAGACCTTCTGGCTGCCTTTGCCGAGGCCGACTATCACCCCTGCGACTACTGCAGGCCCTCGACAATGCTCATCGCCTACAGCATTCTTGAACGAACTCTTGAACCAAAGGAAGCTGAAATTCTGGATGCTTTTTCCGGGAAGAGCTGTAGCTGCACCGATCCTGAAAAGATTGTCAAGGCGATCAGGAGCGCAGGGCGTATCATAAAGGGGCATCTCCGTGCTTAGCGGTATCGCCCCAAGGGTCTTTTTGCCCGGCAACATGGCTGAACTCTTGGCCATCTATCGCCAAAATCCCAATGCCCTGCTCTGGGCCGGCGGAACAGCTATCGGCGGCCTACGAAAAAACGATCCCCAATATGCACGGCCCAAAAAGATCATCAGCCTTGCAATGGTGAGTGAGATTGCAAAGGTAAGCAGAACCGAACGTTATTTGGAAATAGGAGCCGCAGTTCCCTTCAATAAGATCCTTCAGGTCGGTCAGCATGTACTGCCCACAGCCCTCAGCCAGGGGCTTTCGCTACTCCGCCCCATGCCCCTGAGAAATTTGGCAACCCTCGGAGGCAATCTTGCCGTACGGGGCCTGAGACTAAACGCATATCCGATTCTTCTTCTTCTGGATGCCCGCATAGAACTAAGAAGAGAGGGCAGAAATCGTTGGATCACGATGCAGCGGCTCTTCGACCGGGCAGGTAACCCCAGCCTCGACAGCGGAGAACTCATCACCAGGATACGTATTCCCTTTGAAGAGTGGGACCTCGGTTATTTTCGCCAGATCGGAACACCAATGAACGACCTGCGGAGCTCTTTGAGCTTCTGCTGCACCGGGAAAATCGTCAAGGCGACGGTTTCCGATCTTCGCTGTGCCTTCGGTACCTTTTCGCCGCTGGTGATACGTAATCGCGAGCTGGAAGCCTTCCTTTCGGGCAAAAAGGTACCCTTTGCACGTAAGGAGCGTGAAGAAGCCCTCGCAATGATGGAAAAAACCATTGCCGAAAGCCCCGGAATATCATCCTTCCAGAAAAACAGGGCGCGGGAGCTTTTCGACTGGTTCATCCACGTGCTACGGGAACCGGACTAAAATCCCCCCCATACTTTACAGAAGCAGGGAGAGCGGGGTATATTCACAAACAGAGGATCCACATGCCTGATTTTGTCCATTTACACAATCATACAGACTACAGCCTTCTCGACGGAGCCGCTCCAATCGATAAAATGGTGGAAAAAGCGGTCTCCTTCGGTATGAAACATCTTGCAATCACCGATCACGGCAATATGTTCGGCGTTCTCCGATTTTATAAAGCGTGCAAGGCCCATGAGATCAACCCGCTCATCGGCTGCGAGGTCTATGTCGCCCCAGGTTCCCGCCACGTAAAAAACGGAAGCGAGAAAGGAAACCGGTACCAGCACCTGGTGCTTCTTGCCAGAAATAGCGAAGGCTATAAAAACCTTATCCAGCTCTGCAGCCGCGGCTATACCGAGGGGTTTTACTACAAACCGCGTATCGACGACGAGCTGCTCGAACAGTACAACGGCGGTCTGACCGCTCTTTCTGCGTGCCTTGCCGGGGCAATTCCGTCAATGATCATGAATGGAAAGGCCGAAGAAGCGGAGCAGAAGGCGAACTACTACCGTGAGCTGTTTGGAAAAGAACACTTTTTCCTCGAAATGCAGGACCACGGTATTCCCGAACAGAAGACCGTCAATAAAGAACTGGTTCGTATATCGAAGAAAACGGGAATCCCTCTGGTTGCAACCAACGACATCCATTATCTCGATCGGGCCGATTCAAGTGCCCAGGATATTCTCCTCTGCATAGGAACCAACCGGAAGCGAAGGGAACAGGATCGGATGCGCTTCCACTCCGATCAGTTCTACATGAAAAGTCAGGAAGAGATGGCGGAAACCTTCAGGGAAATTCCCGAGGCCCTGTCCAATACCCTGAGGGTTGCAGAACAGTGCAACCTGGAAATCGATCTCCCCGGGCCCATACTTCCCGAGTATGAGATACCTCCCGAATTCGAAAATCTCGGAGACTATCTCCGTCACCTCACCTTCGAAGGCCTAAAAAATCGTTATACGACCCTGACCGACGAAATTGTCCAGCGGGCCGAAAAGGAACTGGGAATCATTAACAGTATGCATTTTCCCGGCTACTTTCTCATCGTCTGGGACTTTATTCACTATGCAAAACAACACGGCATTCCCGTCGGCCCGGGACGGGGTTCCGGCGCCGGTTCCATCGTCGCCTACGCCCTGACCATCACCGATATCGATCCCCTCAAGTATCAGCTGCTCTTCGAGCGGTTTCTCAACCCGGAACGGGTATCGATGCCCGACTTTGACGTTGACTTCTGCTTCGAACGACGTCAGGAGGTGATCGACTATGTCAACCGTAAATACGGTAAAGACAAGGTCGGACAGATTATCACCTTCGGGACCCTCAAGGCAAAGGCGGTGGTCAAGGATGTTGCCAGGGTTCTGGATATTCCTTTTGCCGAGGCGGATAAAATCAGCAAGCTGATTCCCAACGACCTCAAAATCACCATCGACAAGGCCCTGGAACAGGAACCGCAACTCAAAGAGCTTATGGACCAGGGAGGGGTCTACGGCGAGTTGATCGATGCAGCACGAAGGCTCGAGGGGCTTTCCCGCCACGCCTCCACCCACGCCGCCGGTGTGGTCATCGGCCGAAAAGCCCTGACCGAATATGTCCCCCTCTATCGAGACTCCAAGACCGGATCCATCTCCACCCAGTTCACCATGGACCAGCTTGAGGAGTGCGGTTTGGTCAAGATGGACTTTCTCGGGCTGAAAACCCTTACCCTGATCAAACACACCGAAGACCTCATCCATCGCCGGGATAAAGATTTCGACATCGAAAGGGTCCCGGAGGATGATCCCGCCACCTTTACACTTCTGGGAGAGGGAAAGAGTACCTGTGTATTTCAGTTTGAAAGCTCAGGGATGCAGAACATCCTCAAACAGGCCCATCCGACCAGCATCGAAGATCTCATCGCCTTGAACGCCCTCTACAGGCCCGGACCGATGCAGTACATCCCCCAGTACATCGCATCCAAGAGCGGAGAGCAGGAGATTCGCTATCCGGATCCGAGCCTCGAAGAGGTACTCAAACCGACCTACGGTGTCATTGTCTACCAGGAACAGGTTATGCAGGTCGCTCAGATCATCGGTGGTTTCAGCCTCGGAAAAGCAGACATTCTCCGGCGGGCCATGGGAAAAAAGAAAGTCAAAGAGATGGCAAAGATGAAGGTCGAGTTCATCGAGGGGGCGGTAAAGAAGGGACATACAAAGGAACACGCCGACGAAATCTTCGAGATGCTCGTTCCCTTTGCCGGTTACGGCTTCAACAAGAGCCATGCGGCTGCCTACTCGGTGGTGGCCTATAAAACCGCCTATCTAAAGGCAAACTATCCAGCCGAATTCATGGCCGCGAACCTTACAAACGAAATAAACAACCCCGATAAACTTGCTTTCTACATCGGCGAGGCAAAGACCATGGGAATCGACCTTTTGCCTCCCGAAGTCAACATCTCCGAGAAAAATTTCTCGGTAAGCGATGGAAAGATCGTCTACGGCTTGATTGGCATCAAAAATGTCGGAACCAACGCAGTGGAAGAGATTGTCCGGGCCCGTGAAGAGGGGGGATCCTTTGAGGATATCTTCGATCTTCTGGATCGGGTCGATATGAAGACCGTAAACCGCAAGGTCCTGGAAACCTTGATAGAATGTGGCGCACTGGACAGTTTTGGTGTAAACCGCTCAACCCTTTTGGAGAACCTCGAACGGGTGATGGAGGTGGTAAGCAAAAAGAAAGAGGGCGAGCAATTCGGCCAGTCGAGCCTTTTCGACGATGGAAACGAAGAGGAGATGCCCTGGAAGATAGAACTTACTCCCGCAGAGCCCCTTCCAAAGATGGAGGTTTTACGAAGAGAGCGTGAGCTTCTCGGCTTCTATTTCTCGGGTCATCCCATGGACGACTTCAAGGACCGCTGGAAAAGTGCCGTCAATATCGACCTTTCCCGACCCAACCGTTTCATCCCCGAACGGACCTATACCCTCATCGCCATGGTGACATCCCTGAGAACCATTATCACGAAAAAAGGTCGGCCGATGGCCTTCCTCCAGCTGGAAGATTACAACGGAAAGATCGAGTCTGTGGTCTTCAGTAAGCTGTGGGAGCAGATTCGGGACAAGGTTGAGACCGACGGGGTGATTGCCTGTACGGGAAAGATGGACCTCTCCCGGGGTGAGCCGAAACTGCTGCTGGAAAGTTTCTCCGATCCCTCGGAGATTGAGGTCAAAGGCGGCTATGAAGTCCATATAAGAATCGACAGGGGCCTCTGTACCGAGGAAAAACTGCTCGGTTTTCGTTCCTTTCTGGTGGATTTTCAGGGCGCCTGCCCCGTCTATTTTCACATAGTAAAGAAAAACGGTCAGGGCGAGACCATCATACAGGTAAACCGACAGATATCCCTCTCCTCGGAGGACGACGCCCTCGATCAAATCAGAAGCCATCCTCATATCGAAGATGTCTGGACCGCATGACATCATCAAGGAGCAATGCATGATTCTTGGATTGAAAATTTTTATCGGAGTACTTTCAGGATACCTTCTGCTCATATTGATCAGGGTGATGCTCACCTGGTTTCAGGGGGTCGATTACGGTAAAGCCTACCGTATCCTTGCAGCGGCCACCGACCCCTATCTCCGCATCTTCCAGAAGATCAAATTCCTTCGTTTTTCCGCGATCGACTTCTCTCCGGTAGCGGCTATGCTTGTCATCGTCGTACTGATCGATTTTGCATCCCAGTTCATCAGGGAGGGGAGACTGAGCCTCGGCATTGTTTTGGCAGTCATCACCTCCGCCCTATGGTCGGTCGTCTCCTTTCTGTTGAGTCTCTTCATCATTTTAACCGCCATACGATTTTTCATGGGGCTCAGCGGAGCCAATAGCGTGGGCCCCTTCGCCCGCACCGTGGATCTTCTAATCGCTCCTATCCTGGAAAAAACGCGAAGGCTTTTTTTCCGCAAACGATTTGTTACCTATAAGACCATCCTTGCAACCACAGGGGCCTCGCTTCTGGTTCTCTATATAGCGGGAAAAGTACTCTTCGGTCTGCTATACAACGTCCTGCAGGCCCTTCCGGTATAAGTTCAAAGACAGATGTTCCTGGGAGAGTTGCGCAAGCCGGTCACCGTGCTCCACGGAGTCGGTAAAAAAAGTACGGAAAGACTCGCCCGTCTTGGGGTAAGGCATATTGCCGATCTGCTCCGTCTGCTGCCCAGACAATGGGAGGACCGGAGCCGCCTTGTTCCCATAGTCCGGGCCACCGATGACAGGCCCGCTCTCACCGTGGTGGAAATTGTCGCCCACGACTGGTTTGGAAAACCTCATAATCAAACGCTGAAGGTTTTTGTTCGGGATGAAACCTCAGTTGCCGTGCTGCTCTGCTTTAATCGGAATTTCCTGGCCGGAAAACTGCCTGTTGGTGCGCATATTCTCCTCTATGCACCGCTCCAGCATCGCTTTGGAGAACTTCAGGCAGCCTCCTTTGATTTCGTTCCCGCAGGGAAGTACCCCCTCACCAGGGAAGAGAATTATCTTAGCGAGGTGCCGAAGATCTCGGGACGAGGAGGCATTGGTTCCATCCTGCCGGTATATCCCCTTACCGAGGGATTGACGCAAGGGGCTCTGCGAGACTTAATGCAGCAGGCGATGGAGGGCTTCGGCAAATTCGTGGATGATGAACTGCCTGAAGCAATACGCCGGGATTACGGACTGCCCCATCTTGCCGAGGCACTGATCATGATTCACCGTCCTCGCCGGATCGAAGAGCCGGAGGAGGGCCGCAAGGCCCTCGCCTTCAATGAGCTCTTTCATCTGCAATGTGCCGTCACAAGACGCGCGGCCCTTCGCAAACGCAGGGAACGTCCCTCCTTGGCCTTGGAAGCAGGCCTTGTCGATCGTTGTATCGGGGAACTTCCCTTTCCTCTCACCGCCGATCAGAAGCAGGCGGTCGGACAGATCATAGAAGATCTGAAACGGCCCTACCCCATGGCAAGGCTCCTGCAGGGGGATGTCGGATCGGGGAAAACCCTCACGGCCCTCCTTTCCGCCTTGCCGATCATCGAAGCGGGCTATCAGGTTGCCTTCATGGCACCGACCGAACTTCTTGCCCGTCAGCATGCGGAAAACAGCGCCAGAATACTTGCCCCTCTTGGGGTGAGAATAGCCCTGTTCACCGGAAGTATACCAAGCCCGGCAAGAAAGGAGCTTCTTGTCGCCCTTCAGGAGGGAGAAATCGATCTTGTGGTTGGGACCCATACCCTCTTCTCCTCTTCCGTTCGCTTTCGCCGCCTGCGCTACTGTATCATCGACGAACAGCATAAGTTCGGGGTTATGCAGCGGCAGGGACTTTTGGACAAGGGGGAATTTCCCGACCTTCTGACGATGACCGCCACGCCCATTCCCAGAACCATGGCTCTCACCGCCTTCGGAGACCTTGCGGTATCGGTCATCAAAACCATGCCGCCGGGAAGGAAACCGGTCATCACCCATCTTGCAAAGGTCGAAAACAGGCCGAAGGTCTATGCCGCGGTGGAGAAGGAACTCGAACGGGGGGGACAGGCCTATTTCGTCTACCCCCTGATCGAAGAGGGAAGCAGGGAAAAGATCGACAGTGCGGAGAGTATGTACCGTCTGCTGCGGGAGGAGATTTTTCCCCAAAGGAGGATCGCCCTTCTTCATTCCCGCATCGATGAGGAGATAAAGGAGCGGGAGATGGGACGGTTTCTTTCCGGAGAACTTGATATCCTTGTTGCAACCAGCGTCGTCGAGGTCGGCGTGGACGCCCCCAATGCCAGCTGCATGGTGATCGAACATGCGGAACAATTCGGGCTTTCGGCCCTGCATCAGCTCAGAGGACGGGTGGGCCGGAGCGACCGCCAATCCTATTGTTTCCTCGTTTTTTCCGAGGGTTTGACGGAAACGGGCAAGCAGCGGCTTCGCATCATGAAGGAAAATAACGACGGATTTGTCATTGCCGAGGAAGATCTGAAACTACGGGGACCAGGAGAGCTCTCGGGGATGAGGCAGGCGGGAGTTCTGAATCTTCAGTTTGCCGACCTGCTCAAAGATGGGGAAATCCTCGAAGCAAGCAGAAAGGAGGCGACGGCTATCGTTTCGGGCGATTTAGAACTCGAACACGCCGATCATCAGGTTTTGAAGCGGCTCTACACCGTCGCCCCTCCCTTTGATGATCTTGTCTCAATCGCCTCCGAAGGGTAGCTTAGAAAGATGAGAATTACCGGTGGAACATATCGAGGCCGCAGGGTGCGCTGCCCAAAGGGGGTCATCCGCCCCGCCATGGATCGTATGAGAGAGTCGATGTTCAGCATCCTCGGACCTCTCGACGGCTACTCGTTTCTCGACATCTTTTCGGGATCCGGTTTGGTCGGCATCGAAGCGGCAAGCAGGGGAGCCGAACCCGTCGTATTGGTGGAAAACGACAGGGGAAAACGGGAAACCATCCTGGAAAACATCGAAATAGTTGAATCGAAGATATCCCTGGTGATGATGTCGGCGGAATCCTTTTTACGCCGTGGCAGGGGCTCGTTCGATATTATCTATCTCGATCCCCCCTTCCCCATGCCCGGAAAAATCGATCTCATCAAGAAGCTCTCCGATTCCTCACTTATAACGGACGAAACAAAGGTTCTGATCCACCATCCCGCCGAAGAACAGTGGCCGGATAAGGTCGGAACCCTTGTCTGCTACGATACACGACGCTACGGCAGGTCTTTGCTGCGATTTTTTCGTCCGGAAGTTTGACGGAAAGCGTCCTACTTTCACATACTTAGGTAAGGAGGAAGTACAAAATGGAAACAATCAAAGACCTTCTGGCACAAAAGGGGGCCGATATCTGGTCGGTGAGGCCCGAGACTACGGTATTTCAGGCACTGAACCTGATGAGTGAGAAAAATGTCGGTGCGGTTGTCGTCCTTGACGAGCAGCAAAAGATGATCGGTATTTTTTCCGAACGCGACTATGCAAGAAAAACCATCGGAGCCATTGGAAGCCAAGAGTGTCCCCGCGACCTTCCCGTAAAGGAACTGATGACCACGGAGGTTGTCGCCATAAAACCGGAGACGGGAGTCGAGACCTGCATGGCCCTGATGACGAAAAAACGATTCCGTCATCTTCCGGTAATGGAAAACAACGCACTGATTGGTATCATCTCCATCGGCGATATCGTTAAGGCGGTCATCACCGAAAAGGACTTCCTCATTGCAAAGATGGAACAATATATCTGGGACAATTGAAGCAACAGGAAGCGGTAAAGCGGTACGCTATAGCTCCATCACTCGTCTCCCCGATTGGAAGACCGTCACCTTTCTCGTCGATTCCGAGATTGCTATCGCCAGTGCTTTGCTCACCGCGGTAATGCCCTGAGCTGCAGCATGCCGTGCACCTAGGCCGGACTGCATTTCGTCGGCCGTCGGCTGACCCGACAGAAAGGTTCCGGCAGAAAGAATGGTGCCATCGCCCCGTATGATAAAGGCCCCGTCGATCTTGGCATACTCCTTCACCGTCTCCTCTATACCCGGATCGAGGATGTTTTTATCGCTATCGGCATAACCGTGAAAGGGATTAACAATCATCTGCCTGGTATAGGGATAGACACCGGCCTGATCTCCCACGACGAAGAGGGTACCTACCGGCTTTCCCTCTCTTCCTTCGGCGGCAAGCTGGGAAGCGAGTTGCAGGATACGTGTGAAGGTGGAAAGCTCGAGATCTGCGGGGAAGGTTCCCGATTGAGGGGAAAAGGGAAGATTAAGTTCACGCTTTAGATGGCTCAATCTGATTGAATCGAGAAAGCCCGACCCCGGCTTTCCATAGGCATTCACAATGAGATCGTCTTCACCTATCACCCCTCGGCCAAGGAGATAGAGGAGAATAAACTGGACATGGATCGAACGCCTGACCCCCCTGAAGGGCATGATTATCGGCTTATAGCGCTCAAGGAACGATGCATCGAAGAGGGTCTCCCCGCCGCTCACAACAAGGACATTTTTTCCGTGAATCAACTCGTCAATATATTCGCCGTCTCCCAGGGCATCGGCATGGAGAATAATTCTGGCACCATCGACAGCATCCCGAAGACGAAGGGCCTGTTCAAAGATGGCTGCCGAAAGATCACGGTGACGGTGAACGAATGGATGAACAGGGCCCTCATCCCTCCTTCGGAAAACGGAAAGAAAGGCCTTGGGAGAGGTAGCAGTCGTCAATCTAAGCAAAAAGGTTTCGTCCTGCAATGCGGCCGCCAATTCGCTGAGCAATTTCAGATGATCCTCTTGCCCCCCTACGAGAAGAAAAACCAGACGGACAGGGTAGTCGGTATCGGAATCCCATTCCACACCATTGGGAATCACGGCCGCAGCCATCCGGTTCTCCTCTCCACCCGGAATAACAGCATGGGGAACAGCCAGCATCGGTCCGAGGCGGGTGGAAAAGGTCTCTTCCCGCTTATGGACCAGGGTAAGAAGTTGCTCAGATCCTACGAGGTCCCAAGCCTTGCTGATCCGCTCACACAGAAGGGAAAGCAGCTCTTTCTTGTCTATAAGCCTATCGGCTTTAACGATAAGGATACGGTCGGTATCCAGCATCCTGCCAAATGAGGTCATGATCCCCGCCCTCCTTCACTAAAGCTTATCATACTTCCGCGCACAGGATCCCGCCGTACGATCAGTGAGGTATCGATCTCCTCCTGCAGGGCCTCGACATGACTGATGATCCCGACGATACTTCTCTCCCGCCGAAGGGTTTTGAGCGTTTCGAAGATCTGGCCGAGGGCCTCGTTATCCAGCGAGCCAAAGCCTTCATCGATGAAAAAGAAGCTCTCTCCTCCCCTTCTCACGCTTTCGGAAAGGGAGACGGCAAGGGAAAAGGCGGCCTGAAAGGTCTGCCCGCCGGAAAGTGTCTTGATGGATCGGAGTTTACCCCCGTTAAGGAGGTCCCGCACCTGAAAGTCCCCGTTCTCGTCGACCTCGAGAGCGAGACTTTTACCCGTCAAAGGAAGGAACCGTCTATTTGCTCTGGCACAGAGTTCCCGCAGGTAGCGAGTCGAAACGAAACGAACGAAGCCGTTCCCCTTCATCATATTCTGAAGCAGGGAAAGGGCTTCACGGCGACGGGAAAGCACCCGCTCCTCTTTTTCCAATCGACGGAGCTCTTCCTCCTGGCGAAGGCTCCTGCTATGTCGTTCCTTGAGCGTGGCAAGCTCCTCCCAAAGTCTTTTTTCCCGCACCTCTTTCTCTTCACAGCTCAACAGGGCCTCTCGGTAGCCCTCTTCGTTGAACTCCTCGCTACCGGCCTCATCGATTGCCTCTCGAAGCTGCTCCCGCGTGGCATGGAGCTCCTTTTCGAAGGTTGCTATCTTCTCCCGCTCATCATCGGCTTTTTCATACCTTTGTAGAAAGGAATCGAGGGCCTCTTCGGAGTCGAAACCATGGTCGGAAAGCATCGGCAGAAAACCTTCTCGCAGCCGGTCAAAACGCGCTTCTTCCTCCGCAAGACTCCGTCCCAGCTCCTCGAGACTACCGGTCAAGGTACTTACACGCAGGGTACTGGTCTCTCTTTCCCGGCGCGCCTGGGCAAAACGGATCTCCAAACCCTCAACATCGGCTTGGAGTTTCTCACGACGGGCCGCGACTTCCCCGCCGTCCGTATCGCCCCATATGGTAAAAAGTTCGTCCGGGATCGATTCCCGAAGAAGCGTACTCCGCCCCTTTTCACCGGCAATCTTCTCAAGGAGAGCGGATTTCTCATCACGTGTTGCGGTAAGTTCGGGCTCAAGAGATTCAAGATCGCCGTTGACGCCATCCAAGGAGCCTCGCAGCAGACGGCCCTGCCGCGATCGGGCTTCGGCCTCTTGCGTCGCCCGCTTCCAGGGCTCCCGCTCCTCGGGATCGAAACGGTCCCAGCAAAAGGTATTGAGATGCTCTCTTGTTCGCTCCTGCACATCTTCCAGGGACGCAGTCAGTTGCCGGACTCGGTCCAGATGTACCTCGGCCTTGGAAAGGGCGTTACCACGTTCGATAGCAGCCTTTCGAACCATGGGAAGCAGTGATTGTAGCTTTTCAGCTTCCCCCTCTGCTTCGGCTTCAAACGCCTCCTTCTTTTCGGCAACGGGATGATGAAGCGAACCGCAGAGCGGACAAGGGGCCCCTTCGACAAGCAAGCTTCGATGACTGCGAATACCAATCGTCGTCAAACGATCTTCAATTTCCCGTTCCCGGCGCCTCAAGGCCTCGAGGATTGTCTCAGGTGCATCATCTACGGAGCAGGAGAGTCCGGGAATTTCGGATGCCGAAGATCGCGGCAGCTGGAGAAGCGCTTCGGCCTTCCGCCCATTCGCTTCAAGCTCAAAAGAGAGACGTTTGCTCTCCTCTTGTAAAGCATCGGCTTTGGCATACCACTGTCCGAGAAGGGAAAGTTCGCCCTCTTCTTCTGCCAGTTCTTCGAGCTCCAGCAGTTCCTTTTGAACCTCTCCCCGCCGTGTGAGAAGCTCCTGCCTACGTTCGATAAGAAGGCGCTCCCGTTCTTGCAAGTCTCCAAACGCCTCTTCTGCCTTCCGCAGGTTCTCACCCAACCGCCTGAATGCCAGAATCCGCTCCAGGGCTTCGGCCTCATCAGCATTTTCCCTGCGATTCTCCATTGCGGCTTCAAGCTCCCGATAGCGTTCTTCGCAGCCGAGCTGTTCCTCCCTGCTTGTACGAAGAGCAGTCTCATTTTCCAGACGACGGAGATCAAGGGTCCCCATCCGCTTGCGAACCTCAAGCATCTCCGTCCTTCGGGGCAAGACTTCCCGGGTGATCGCATCGAAGCGTTCAAGGCCAAGGCGCCGTTTTTTCCACTCGGGTTCGGTGAGTTGTAGCTCTGCAAGACGTCCTTTCAATAGGGCAAGCCGCTCGGCCCGTTGACGAGCCTGCTCCTGGCGGGCGGTGAAGGCACGCAGATCTTTGAGTTCTCCCGTCAACCGATCAAGCTCCTGTTTGAGCAAAGACAGATGTCGTTCGAGTTCAGAGGAACTCTCGCCCTCCTCCTCGACAATCAGCCGCTTACGCTCTTCGATGCGTTCACAATCGCGACGAGCATCCGAAAGCAGGTTCGTTACGGGTCTGTAGAGGTCGAAACGATCCAACTGAAAAAGCTCCTGAAGCATCTCCGTCCGTTCCTTACCCGAAAGCCGGAGAAACTCCTGAAAGGAGCCCTGGGGGATAACCACCGCACGCCGAAAATTTTCATAGCTGAGGCCCAGCAGCTCCGCCGCATTCCCTGTTCCCCTATCCCGATCATCGGCAAAGGGAATCCATGCCTCTCCCTCCCTCCGATAGGCGGAGCGATTGTAGTTCGGGGCCTTGTCCCCCTTGCCGGAACGCTTTCCGGAGACAAGAAAGCGGTACTCTCCATCTCCGTCAAGGAAGGTAAAATCAACGATCATCTCGCGGGCGGAGAGGTGCATGTAGTGGCGCTTCTCCTGGCGATTGAGGCGCTCGCTCTGGTCGTAGAGGGCAAAGCCGATTGCGTCGACAATGGAACTCTTGCCGCTGCCGACCTGCCCGAAAATACCGAAGAGACCTGCGGCGGTCAGGGGCCTGAAATCGATCACCGTCTCCTCGAGATAGGAATAAAAGCCTTTCAACTTCAACTGCAGCGGTATCATACTCCTGGCTCCTCGTTTCCTGCGGAAACGGCCTCGGCGAGCAGCTCCAGCAGATAGGGTTCCGGATCGGCACCGTTGTTTCGGCCGCGAAAGTATTCGGTGAAAAGTCGTTCAAGAGGGGCGTCGATATCTATCTCCTCCTGTCTTGAGGTCGAAATCCCCGAATCCTTCTGCAGTTCGGGAACAACCGCAAGCACCCGTGGATGGGCATCATGGATGGCGTCCCGCACTCCTGTCTCGAGATAGTGATCGACCTCCATCGTCACTTCCACGTAGGACTCCTGATGTTCTCCAAGCCAGGCAAGGGCCTTTTCAAGCGTCTTGAAACGCCCCCGGCACAGGGCCCTACCGCAACAAAGGGGCACCACTTCGCATTTTGCAGCCTTCCCAGGCTCGAGATCGACAAGAACAACCTGTTTCTGCTGGCCACTTTCGGAAAGAGAATAGGCCAAGGGGCTGCCGCTGTAGCAAATGGTGCTCCTGCCATACTGCGTAAGCATCGGACGGTGGAGATGGCCCAAAGCAACATATTGGGCATCCTTTGGGAAGGCGGAAAAGGGAATCAGCTCAAGGCCTCCGGGATGAAGAATGGGCCGCTCTCCCTCCTCCTCAAGCTCGTCGAAGGGCAGGCTCTCGGCTTCGGCGGAAAAAAGATGTGCCATCATCAGATTAATGCCCCCATCATCGAAAAAACGGTCGGCAAGATTCTTCCAGTGATCACGAAGAATGGCCCTAATCTGTTCCTCTCCCCGTGTCGGATCGATGGCCTTACGAAGTCGAACCTCCCCGGCATAAGGGGTGGCGATGATTCGCAGCTCCGCCCGCCCCTCTTTTCGAAGGCGAAGCAGCCCCGCTTCGGGGCTCTCCACCACCCAGCCGCTCTCCAGTCGGCACGTCTTGATTCGAGTCTCGGGATAACCGAGGAAAAAAATGCCGCTGATCCTTGCAAGGGGGTCGGGCGATTCGATTCGATCCGGTGAATCATGATTGCCGGCGATGGCGATAATCACTCTTTTCCCGCCGCCGGACATGCGGTGGAGTGTCCGGTAAAGCAGCTCAATTGCCTCGGCCGAAGGGTTGAATCCATCGAAAAGATCCCCTGAGAGCATAATAAGGTCGGGATTTTGCTCATCAACAATGGAACAGATCTCATCCAGAATATCGGCCTGCTCTTCCATGCGGCTGAAACGGCCCAGGCGCTTACCGAGGTGCCAATCTGAAGTATGCAGTATTTTCATGCTTTCTCCAGTGTACCTTTCTTTGAAAAAATTACAAGCGGCGTTGAATTCCACCTTGAATTCCGAAGAGTTTTGACGATTTGCCTCCCTCATGGTATGATCGGCGACATGAAGATTCGTACGAAACTGTCCATCATCGAGGCCCTTTTAGTGTTAGGTGTGCTCATCGCCCTCTCGGTGGTGATTTTTTTTACCAGCACCATCATAGCGCTCAAGGATTTTGAAATGCTCTCCGAACGATCACTCTCGAGCCTTGAGCAGCTTTCGGTCCGTATGGATTCTCTCATGACCACGAACAGCAGAATCACCGTGGAAAAAGCGAGAATCGAATTCGGCATCGATAAGTTCGAGCAAGAGCTGAATGATTTTGTCTCGGCACGGGGAGCCCGATTCCTCAGCAAACGGCAGACCTCGGAGCTGCAGCAAACAGTAGGTTGGTGGAACCAACTTTCGACCTGGTACTATCAGCCGGCACTCGATCATATGGATTTGATGATCGATCAGCGGATGGACCGACTTGTCGGCGACCGGGGCCTCTTTCAGACCTTCCTCGTCATCAGCCAGGAAGGAAAGCCCCACCCCTTTCTTGCCGCCTATCAGACCCTAAAGAATTATCAGCTGCTGATCATGGACAATACCGAAACCTTCAAAACCAGAATGGATAAGCTGATAGGTGAGACAAATCTCCGGGCCAACACCATTATCACGGCAGGAACACGGATAGCAATCGCCATCATCGCATGCAGCCTCCTGATAACCATTATCCTTACCAGCCGTTTTTCCACGCAGATGGCAAAGCGAATCAGGCTGGTCGGAGAGGCCATGAGCGTTATCTCCCGGGGTGATTTTTCCAACGAGCTCACCATCCGTTCGCGGGACGAGTTTGAAGAGCTTTCAAAAAACTATAACGCTCTTAAGGATCAGTTGAAGGAGAAGCTCGATTCGGTACTCGACTTTATGTTTAGGATCGGCAGCCTTCAGGCCCAGGACCCGGATCCCGAGGCAGTTCTTGCCTTGGTTGTCGAATCGGCCGTCGAAAATACCGAAGCAGATGCAGGGGCGCTCTTTTTGGTTGATGAAACAAGCAAATCAATCTATGTCTCCGATATTATCGGAATGTTTCCCCCTCCCTATCCCTTTCCCGAGCGGCTTCCGAGGCAAAAACAGGAAGTGGATGAGTATATACGGAATAAACCCTTCGGCCTCGGCGAAACTATCATCGGCGAATGTATTGCCTCCGCCGAACCCTGTTTTTTCAGAAACTGCTCACAAGAGCTTGAAGGAACAACCTTTCCGCTTCTTGAGGATGACGACCCACTCTATGTATCAAGCCTTATCATCGTACCACTTTCGCTTCCCGGTAGAATCCTGGGAGCCATTGCCGTGGCAAGAAGGGGAAAAACAAGTCATTTCAGTGATCTTGATTTCACCCATATGAGAACCTTCGCCGATTATGCGGCCCTCACCATCGACAATATCTACAATTACACCGAGTTGATAGAGCGAAGAGAAATCCAACGCGAGATTGAAATCGCGGCAAGGATACAGAAGGACCTTCTTCCCAAACGGATCTCGGAACCAAAGGGGACAAGCATAGCCACCTATTCAAAGGCGGCAAAGGGTGTCAGTGGTGATTACTACGATATCTTTCCCATCGGAAAGGGGAAAACGGCAGTGGTCATCTGTGATGTAGTCGGGAAAGGTGTGCCTGCGGCCATGCTCATGGTCATGATTCGAACGATCCTCAGGCTGACCGCATCGGGAGACAGAAAACCCGCCCAGATTCTGACCTTTCTCAACAGAGGTATCACCGGAAAAATTGGTGTCGATCATTTTGCCACCATGGGTATGTTTGCATATGACGAGCAGGAAAAGCGAATCTACTTTTCAAACGCTGCTCATCTGCCTCTGCTGATCTACAGAAAAGGGACCGGAGTCTTTATCGAGATGGACACTCCGGGACTTCCCATAGGTATAGAGGCCGGCGAACATTATAAGCAGCGCCAGTTCCAAACCATTTCCGGAGATATCCTGATCTTCTATACCGACGGTGTGACCGAAACGAGAAGCAAGGAAGGCCGGGAGTACGGCCTGGAAGCGCTCAAGTCCGTTGTGCGTTCATCGGCACAGCTTTCCGCCTCGAAAATTGCCGAACGGATAAAGGAAGATATCGATCGCTTCGCACAAGGTACAAGCCAGCACGACGATCAAACCTTTCTAATCATGAAGATAGCGGAAATCACCTGAAGTGGAAGGCTAACCTGATGATGGTCAAATCGTTTTTCTCAATTCTACTAACGTGACTGTCGAATCGAATATCCTGCTTTTGACACGCCTCTTCGATATACCCAAGATAAAAAAGTCCCAATTCCTCTCCGCTGGCCGAGGAGACGATTTTCTCGTAGTAGTCCAAAAGGGAGTGATTTTTGGTGTCCATTCCCTTTTTGGTCTCTATCTGATTCTTGAGGGTCTCGGAATCGCTGCCCCGGTCGTAAAGGATTACTTCCAGGCGATTGTCGGTGCCGATAGAGGCCGTACGTCCCATGATCTTCCAGACCACCGTCACCCGAAACCCCATGCGCTCCATTTCCGCAAGAACCCTGCTTCTGGCCTCATCGTTTCGCATGACCGCATCGGCATCAAGATTCCCGTGAAAAAGCTCCTTGATAGCCCGCCCTACCAGCTTCTTCTCCGCATAGACCCCAAGTTCCATAAGAAGGAGGGCAAGATAATCGGCAATGGAAGCCTTCCCGATATAGGAAACCACCAACGTTCTCAGGGTATCGAGCATCGGAGAAGCCACGGCCTTCTGGGAAGAAGCCAGCAACAGCCAGAAGGGAGCGGTAATGTGCGACAGATATCGGCGACCGATTGCCCGCATCATGTCTTTTTCCTGTTCGGAACATGAGGGCCGCTCCTTCACTGCCTCATTTGCGGCCGAAAGAGAGAGTTCTTCCAGCAGGGCCAATGCGGGGGCCACACTTCCTTTACCCGAAGCATCGATAGCCCCTCCCCGGTCAAGATGTTCCCGGGTGAAGGGAGTTTTCGGATGCGATCGATTGTAACGAAGGATGAAATCGCTGGTAGCGATCGATTTCCAAAGTGCATCGGGAAAATGGCGATACAACGTACCATACATGATTAACTTTGAGACATCCATCAATTCCTGACGTTTTGAGGTAAAGTCGCTTCTCGAAACCTCTACCGAAGATATATACCCGGCAAGTATCATCCGTTGAAGTGTCGATGCGGAAAAGGACTCAAGGCACATTCCACCTTTGTCGCTCTGATGGGGAGCGGAGCGATGCTTACTGAAAAAAAAGAGCCCGTCATCGGTAAGAATCAATGACACGGGGAGATCAATGACTGATGATGTATCGATCCTCTCCACCGGAGGCTCCGTCTACTCTTCCCTTGAGATACCGGGCCGTCTGGTGTTGTCGAAATGCTTGTACACAGCAACAGTGTTTCTTTTTTCGTTAAATACAACACCACCGTCCCAATATTCGAGGGCGGCAAACAAGGCATTTCCTCCGTCGTTGTCTTCACTTTCCGGGGTACGATAGGAAAAATACTTTTCTAGCTCTTCGTAATTATGCTCACGGAAACACTGGTTTCGCCGACGATTAAACTCATTCCAGGCCTCAAGGTTTTGAAACCCGGCCCCCTCGTCCTCGACAATAACATGAGCATGATGCTCGCTAAACGATGCCCAGACACGAACACGCTTTGAAGGATCTTTTTTATTTCCGTGACGGACCGCATTCTTGATCAGCTCACTTATCTGCTGTTCAAGAAGATTGATCTCCCGAATCTCAGGGGGGGCTTTCTGAGCAATCAACATGGAAAAAAAACGAACCTGCCGATAGTCGCTCGGGAACTCCTTATGGAAGGTTCCCTTTCGATCAAAAAGCTTATGAGAACCATCGACGATTATCTCTTTTTTCGATTCCATCACTGCTGCCCTTTTCCGCTCAACTCATAGAGAGCGTCTTTTACACTGTCGACAATGGGGAAATAATCCATGAGTTTGGTCAGACGGATAACTTTTTCAACAGAACCGTGGACATGAGCAATCCGCATCTGCAGCTCCCGCTGCTTGACCTGCGTGAATACATGAATAAGCGCCCCTACCCCGCTTGAATCAAGATAGTCGACCTTTTCGAGATTGATAACAAGCTCCGAGACACCTTTTGCAATCAGTTTGGCAACGACATCCTTCAACCGATGCGCGTTGTAAAGGTCCATATCCCCGGAGATATCGATAATATAAATAGTATTATAACGACGCAGCTTTATGTCCATCTACCGACCTCGCTGTACGGTACCATTATTCCACCCAGCAGTCAAGTTAACTTGGTGTAAAAGCACCAGGAGCTATGGAGGGGGATAATAGGGAACCACTCGCTTTCAGCGTATTGAAAATTGCACACTAACCTCCCAAAATGGTAATTAGTTCTATTTCTTAAGAAAGATGGAAATGATGAATCGTCCATGGTGGAGCGCCAAATGACAAAAGTTCAGGAGCGGCTAATTGCCAACCTTCGGGAAGCCCGTTACACATTAAATCTGACGCAGATGGGATTGGCTGAAAAAGCGGGGATTTCGATCGGATTTGTAGGAGACATAGAAGCGGGGAAAAAATTCCCCTCGGCAAATACGTTGCAAAAGCTATGTGATGCCTTGCAATTGGAACCGCATGAACTCTTTCTCCCCGAAGGAAAAGACGGAAAAAGGGAGAAAGGTAAAAAAGCA
This sequence comes from Sediminispirochaeta bajacaliforniensis DSM 16054, assembly GCF_000378205.1. Classification (NCBI taxonomy): domain Bacteria; kingdom Pseudomonadati; phylum Spirochaetota; class Spirochaetia; order Spirochaetales; family Spirochaetaceae; genus Sediminispirochaeta; species Sediminispirochaeta bajacaliforniensis. The sequence continues at coordinate 239,029 of NZ_KB899409.1, forward strand.
AAGACTTAATAGCCTAAAATGTGGAACCGTTCCAGCCCCACCATGCCCCCGACGCACTGGTAAATTCAATGTATATGCGGGCGGGGGGAACGCCTAGTTCCTGCTCGATGAGGGTGCACAACCGGCGGGAGATCTCTTTTAACGCAGCCTCGGCAAGAGCGATGCTTTTCAGTTCAACAAAAGCCGCAGGCTCTTCGCTACCGCCAAAGGTCAGGGTCGCATCGCTGCGCATCAATGCCATGACGTACTGCTCGGGTTTTCCGACAGCCTGTGCGGCAGCAGAGCTAAGTGCCTTACAAAACTGTTTGCGTTTTTCCGTATCGATGGCGAGATTCGTTTCCACACTGACAAAGGGCATAGGCTCACTCCTTTCTTCACTTTTTTACAGGATAGGAAGAAAACCAAAAGAAATCAAGCTTCCCGGATATATAGCCCCCTACCGTCTATGCCCGTATTTCGCTATACTTTCTACCATGCGGGCTATACCGATCAACACCTACGATTCTCCTACTGTTATTCTGGAATTGATCTATCGTCTCAAGGTCAAGGATGTAATGTGCAGGGAGGTGACGACCGCAGGACGAAATACTCCCCTCCGGGAAATACAACAGACAATGAGGCGACGTGGCATTACCGGCATGCCGATTGCCGAATCCGGAAGATTGTTCGGTATCGTCAGTATGGACGACATTATACGGGCCCTCGAAGGCGGGTATATCGACGAGTCCGCAGAGATGCATATGTCGAGAAAGCTCATATTTCTTGAAGAAGATATGCCGGTCAGCTTTGCCATCAGTTACTTCGAAAAGTACTCATACCATCGCTTTCCCATTCTCGATAAAACGAACAAACTGGTGGGAATCATCACCAGCAGAGATATTATTACGCGCTTATTGGTCGAAATAAACAAAGAAATGGAGAGGATCGAAAGGATCAGCATACCCGCTCCCGATGCGCTTCAGGGCAAGGCATCTATGGAGTTTCGGGTAATCAGAAACGATTTCGAGAATGCCGGACATGCTTCTACGGAAATTAAAAAGTTGTTGAAACAACGGGGAACCGATGTAAAAATCATTCGAAGGGTATCGATTGCCGCTTACGAATTGGAGATGAATCTGGTGGTCCATTCCGACGGCGGTACCATTTCGATTGAAATCGACGAGCAGAAAATCGTTATCGTAAGCAGAGACGGCGGTCCAGGAATTCAGGATGTGGAGTTAGCACTCAAGGAAGGCTGGACTACCGCAAATGAGTGGATCAGATCCCTGGGTTTCGGCGCAGGTATGGGTCTGCCCAATTGCCGCAGGGTTGCGGACCAGTTCACCCTTGTATCGCATACTGATGGGGTAGAATGCGGTACCGTCGCCCGGGCGGAAATTCTACTACCTCACGAAGAAGAAGAGAAGGAGGGAGTCCGACATGAAAACGGCTGACATTGGGAAGGTGCTTGGCTACGAATGCCTCTGTTCGGAAGGAATGGAAGCGGAGATTGTCGATGGATATACATCGGACCTGCTCAGCGATGTGATGGGCAACGCTCCGGATAGTTCCGTGCTTATCACCATCCAGGCACACCGAAACAGCGTCGCGGTCGCAAGCCTTGCGGGAATTCGGGCAATCGTGCTTTGCAACGGAAGGAAAGCCCCGGAGGAGATGATAGAGGCGGCCATCAACGAGGATATCGCCATCTTTCGGACCAGCGACAACCAATTCACCACAAGCTGGAAAATTGCAGGTCTATTGAAAAAGAACTGAGGAAGAAAGCAATGAAATTCAGGGCCGACCTTCATATTCATTCCTGCCTCAGCCCCTGCGGCAGTCTGGAAATGAGCCCTGCAAGGATCATCACCGAGGCGGAGGCTGCGGGACTCGATTTGCTTGCCCTAACAGATCACAACTGTGCACGGAACCTGCGGGCCTTCGACCATGCGGCACGAAAAAGCAACATTACCCCTATTTTCGGCATCGAGGTAAACAGCATCGAAGAGGCACATGTGCTGTGTCTCTTTCCCACAGTAAAGCAGGCCGAAGAGCTGGGAGACTTCATTGAAAACCGTCTACCGCAAATTCCCAATAATCCCGATCTTTTCGGCGATCAAGTCTATGTGGACGAGCATGAATTCATTCTGGGAGAGGTAGAGGTTTCGCTTCTGCAGGGGGCTGAAATCACCTTGGAAGAGCTACTGAAAGAGGTAAAAGAGCGGGGCGGACTTTTCATTCCCGCCCACATCGACAGGCCCTCGTTTAGTGTCGTGAGTCAGCTAGGATTTCTTCCTCGCCTGGATTACTCGGCAGTGGAATGCGTAACATGGCCGCCGGTCATCGACACGGCAGACTACTGTGTCATTACCGACAGTGATGCCCACTATCCACAGGACATCGCAAAACGAAGCTTCACGTTCGAAGCCGATTCTCCAACCTTCGAAGGCCTATACGACGCCTTGGCAGCAAAAAGGGTCACTCCTCAAAAACGCTCCTGATTCGTTCAAGCACCTTCTTCCGATCCAATGGCTTTATGATATAGTTTTTCGCTCCCAACATAAAAGACTTTTTCACCAAGTCCTGTTTTCCAAGGGCCGAAATCATGATTATCCTGGCGTCCTTATCGAATTCCATGATTTTTTCAAGTGCGGTGACCCCGTCCATCCCCGGCATGGTGATGTCCATGGTAACAAGGTCAACTCCCGGATAGAGTTCCTTATATTTCTCCACGGCCTCAGCGCCATGTCCTGCAGTATCCACTACTTCATAGCTTTCGCTACCAAGAATCTGGGTAAGCTGCTTTTTGACAAACATCGAATCGTCCACGACAAGAATCTTATAGGGATTCCCATCGGGGCCGATCCCATCGGGTTTGCGGGAATTGATGTCAGGAAAGTCTGTTTTCGTTTTCAAAGGTTCCTCCCGGAAACGATATCTGCTTTCCCTATTGTATGCTTTTTAAGATGAAATTCAACCGCTTTTCTCCTCTTGCTCCGGAAAGCTCATTTCTTTAGGATAATACGAATGAAAAGCTACGAAGAAATCAACGAGAAAATTGCATCAGGCAAGGCGGTGGTGCTCACCGCCGATGAAGTCTCCGATTATGTCGATCAAAAGGGCCTGGCAAAAGCGGCCGAAGAGATCGATGTCGTGACCACGGCGACCTTCGGAGCCATGTGTAGCTCCGGAGCATTTGTAAACTTCGGTCAATGCGCTCCCAAGATACGAATAACCGAAGCATGGATCGATGATGTTCTTGCCTACTCGGGAGTAGCTGCGGTGGATGCCTATATAGGGGCGACCCAGCTGAGGCAAAACGATCCTGAAAACATGTATTACCCAGGAGAGTTCCGCTTCGGAGGGGGACATGTTATTGAAAAACTGGTTGCGGGGAAACAATGCCAGCTCTTTGCCCTCTCGTATGGGACCGACGAATATCCCAGGAGAGAGCTGAGAACCTGGTTTACTATCGACGACCTTAATCAGGCCATCATGGTCAATCCGAGAAACTGCTACCAGAACTATAATGTGGCGACAAACCTATCGGACAGAACCATCTACACCTATCTTGGGGCCCTGAAGCCACACATGAAGAATCTGACCTATAGCTCGGCAGGACAGCTTTCGCCGCTTCTCAACGATCCCCTCTATCGAACAATCGGGATAGGCACGGCGGTATGGTTGGCTGGAGCAAGGGGCCATGTCTACGCCGAAGGAACGCAACATGCTCCCTCCATTTCGCGTACGCCGGGAGGGGTGCCTACCGGAGGGGCAGGAACCCTGGCACTTACCGCCGACATGAAACAAATGAAAGGCCGTTATGTCAGGGGAGTAAGCCTCAAGGGCTACGGGGTATCCCTCGCCCTGGGGGTCGGTGTTCCTATTCCTATTCTGGATGAGGATGTTCTGCTCAAAACCACCGTCCGGGACCGGGATATTCCGGCGGAGGTAATCGATTACAGCAGTGATTATCCCAATAAAACCGGCAAGGTACTCGCTCATGTCAACTACGCCGATTTAAAGAAGGGAAATATTGAGCTTCTCGGCAAAAGGGTTGAGGTTTCTTCCATGTCAAGTTATGCAATGGCCCTGGAAATTGCGGAGCTGTTGAAAGAGGAAGTTCGAAGCGGAAGTTTCCTGCTGAGCCGGCCTTTACAGCCGCTTCCGGTGGAACAGGAACTGAAATCGCTGAAAATCCGGAAAGAGGACGAGGTACGCTGAACATGATACAAAAAAAATTCCTGCTCAATTTCTCAAAAGAGGTCTCCGAACAGCCGCACATCTACCATTTAGTCAAAGATTACGACCTTATCGTCAACATCTTTCGGGCAAAGATAACCGACGAGGCCGAAGGTTTTATGATCCTGGAAATATCGGGGGAAAAAGATGCCCTGAGGAAAGGCATTGCCTACCTTAGAGATCAGAACGTCGGTGTAGGCGAAGCGGAAAAGGGTGTTGTCTGGGATGAAGAGCGGTGTACACAGTGCGGGAACTGTCTCTCCCACTGCCCTACCCATGCTTTACGAATAGATGACCCTGCCACGATGCATATCATCTTTGATGCCGAGGCCTGTATCGAATGTCTTGCCTGCATAAAGAACTGCCCCTATGGTGCCTGTACTTCGGTTTTCTAAACGCAATTTTCGGGCCCTCTCCTTTCGGGGGGCCCATTATCGGATAAACGATGAGGCCTTTGATTCTGCCCGGCGTTATCTCCCGGTGCTTCGAAAAGAGCTGGAGAAGTATATCCGCCATTTCCCCGACTTTCAGAGATCCCTAACCCCGCTTGCGGTTCTGCAGACCCCGGCTCCGGAATCAGCCATCAGGATGCACAAGGCCTCCTTAAGCATCGGAGTAGGCCCCATGGCTGCGGTTGCCGGAACCTTTGCGCAACTGGCTGTTGAAAAGGCCTTATCCGAGGGGCTTGACGAGGCGATCGTTGAAAACGGCGGGGATGTCTTTATGAAACTCGAGCACGAACTTATTCTAGCCCTCTATGCAGGAAAAGCTCCGGAGGGGTTCCGGCATCTGGCATTCCGTATCCAAGCCGAACAAACGCCCCTGGCGGTCTGTTCTTCAAGTTCAAAGATGGGGCACTCACTCAGTTTTGGAAGAGCGGATCTGGTAACGGTAGTGGCTCCCGATGCCGCCATAGCCGATGCGGCGGCAACCTGGGGGGCAAACAGCATCGACTCTCCAAAGGAACTGGAGCGCAGAGCGGAAGAGATCACGGCCCTTCCCGGAGTACAAGGGGTTCTCATCATTCTTGACGGGACAATGGCCATGGCGGGGAAGCTTCCTCCTCTCATCCGCCATGTCGATCCACGGCTTGAAAGCCGGGTAAGTAAAGACAAAAAGAGTAACTATCCCGGATAGGGAAAAAAAGGGAATTAGGGCTCAGCCCATCAGAAAAACCCCCAAAATCCCCGAAAGGACCACTCCCAGAATGGGATGGAGCTTGAAACGGCGCACAAGAATCAAAATGAGTACAAAAATGATACATCCGCCGGGATTGAGGGCAAAATTGAGCTTGGGTCCTCCCTTACCGGCAATCCATGTTCCAATTGTATCAAGTCCGATGTAGCCACGGAAGATGGAAAGCTCGGCAAAAAACAGGATCGCCGTAGCAATCAACCCGATGGTAGCCGGGCGAATTCCCTTTATGACAGCATCAACGATCCTGTTGGTTCTAAAGGCATTCAAAAGGCGGGCAATGATAATGATGATCACGAACGATGGAAGAACAACCCCCAAGGTTGAAACAATAGCACCGCTGATACCGGCCGTTCTGATGCCGATGAAGGTGGCGGCATTAATGCCGATAGGCCCAGGGGTCATCTGGCTGACGGCCACCAAATCGGCAAATTCCTGGAGGGAAAGCCAGCCGTGTCGTTCGATCTCCATCTTCATGAGGGGGATCATCGCATAACCGCCCCCGAAACTGAAAAGTCCTATCTTGAAAAAGGTCCAAAGCAAATCAAAATAGAGTGCCATCTACAGCTCCTTGCGGAAAAGACGATAGCGCAGGACACCGGCAAGGCCTGCCGATGCAATAATGGCGATGGCATGCAAATTGAAAATCACTAAGGCAAGAAAAGCGGCAATAGCGACAACAACAGGAAAAATTCCCTGTATCACCTTCTTCCCAAGCTTCAGGGCGGCGATAAAAATCAGAGCAGTCACCCCGGCCCGTACCCCGGCAAAGGCGCGCTGCACCCCCGCGAGATCCCGAAAACGGACCAGCAGGGTCGCCAGGACGGAGATAATAAAAAACGATGGAAGGACCATACCCAGGGCAGCAGCGGCCGCTCCCCGGAAGCCGGCAAGTCGATAGCCGATAAAAATCGCCGAATTTATTCCAATCGTTCCGGGAACGGACTGTACAATGGTAAAGACATCGACGATCTCCTCCTCGCTTATCCAGCCCTGCCGGTGGACAAGTTCCCGTTCGATCAAAGGCAGCATGGCATAGCCGCCTCCGATGGTAAACGCCCCTATCCGGAAGAAGGTAAAAAACATAGAAAGGGCCCGGCGCGACGGTTGGTCGTTACCGGGCCCCTTATCAGAAGGCTGTCCCATACAAGACTATCTGCGCCTGCCGAAGATTCTCAACAAAAAGAGAAAAATGTTGATGAAGTCGAGATAGAGCTTAAGGGCTCCCATGATCGAAATCTTAACATACCCTTCCTCATCGACGGAATTACCATAGGCCGCACTCCAGCGTTTGATAATCTGCGTGTCATAGGCGGTAAGGCCAAGAAAAACCGCAATGCCAATGTAGCTGATCATATAATAGACCGTAGGGCTCTTGAGAAAGAAATTGATGAGCGTTGCAATCAAAACACCCCAAAGCCCCATCATCAGATAATGGCCAAGGCCGGAAAGATCACGCTTTGTCGTCAACGCCCAGAGGCTCATCCCTCCGAAGGTCGCCGCCGTTGTAAAAAATGCAAGGGCGATGGTCTGACCGGTATATGCAAGAAAAACAAGGCTGAGGGTGATACCGTTCAATACGGCATAACCGGCAAAAGCCAAGGTTGCCGACGAAGCGCTCATCCTGTTGATTCGGGCCGAAAGGACCGAAACAAGAACCAGCTCGGCGATGATCAGAGCAAAAAAGAGGATGGGATTACCGACCAAGGTGGCAATCATACTCCTGCTCGACGAAACGGCCATGGCTACCACCCCGGTAAGAGCAAGGCCAGCGGTCATCCAGAGGTAGACGTTCTTAATGATATTTCGTTCACGAACTTCGGCATAGCGAAGCGTTTCTTCTCTTGCAAAAGCCATACATAACCTCCATAGTCATGTCACGTATTCTTATCTATAAGGTACGCAATGAATCGGGAATTGACAAGCTGATTAAAGCAGAGAAAAGATCTTGAGATGAGCGAGAAAAGCTGGGAAATTCGGGGATTTTCTGGGATTTAGCGGGAAAGCGAAATCAAAGCAATTACACAATGTGTAAATAATAAAAAGGAAAATCCAAAAGTTAATCCCTTAGCAACGATATGAATCCGAACAGAATAACAATTTTTAACTGATCGCTTATTTGCTGCCCAATGATTTCTAAAAGAAAACTCAGTACCATAGAACATATTGCCTGAAGGTTGATAATCGAAAAGCTATATGTCAAAGGGGACAACATTCTGTAATACCTGTCTGACTCCGCCTGATTCTCTGAACATTTTCCATTCCTGGAAGTGCGATGGACAATAATGTATTCCAGGAGCAACCTCATGTGCATGATCCCTGCACAAGTTTGCATCACAGGTTTTTCCTTCTCCGACTGGAAAATCACAAAGAAAGTCAGAATCATAGCCGCATTCTCTACAGGGGCTATGCGTAACTCCGGGACCGCATATGATCATCACTCCACCGTCTTTCAGTTTTCTTCTGCTACATCCCATTTTTCTCTCCATCTAAGCCTTCATGCTTGTACCTGGCTTATCTGCGTGTTCAAAGGGATCTTTAAGCCTTCTCTTACGCCGTTATAAAAAGCCTTTGAGCCACTTTTTATAAATGTTTCTTTGGTTCTCAATCCCTGTTCCTGTAGATATTCACTAAGTTGAGCGTCTTCTGCAAGTATAAGCGATCGACTTTCTGGTCCAGTTTCTTCCTCAGCTCTTAATTCAGAGAGTGTATATGAAATGCCTGTTGCCATACCAAGACGATAGTTTTCTCGATACTTTTGTTTTGCGTTTTTCGGAATTTCCTTTCTACTTATTCGCTCTACAGCTTTCAATAAATAATCACTCATCCATATACATGTCTGAAGATTATGTTCTTTTCCTACAAACGTGAAAGAATAATGGCCTCCATATCCTTCTCCCGTCAACAAAGCGGAATAGTTTGCTTTTGCTATGTTATATAAGAGTAGACCTCTCCATTGTTTTCTCCGAAATCCATCTTGGTACACAACCTCTTTTATAGTAGTTTTTCCTTCGTTGATATCGGCCATTGAAAGGTTGTACTTAAAGAGCAGCTCGTGAGCTTTCATGATAGCTGTTTCTGCCTCTTCCTTTTCCGGAGAAGTGGCCAAAGAAAGAAGCTTTCGTATCTTCTCCATTACCTGTTTTTGATCATCCATTTTGTGCCTTTTTCCAATATGCATGGTGTTACACAATATTTTGCGTATTATCTTCATCTGGAAGTTCATCAACATATTTTGCTTTTGTTCTCCAGCTTCCTGGACATCCTTTTCTCGTACAAATAACCTGAGAATACTTTGAAATTGTTAGCCGATACCCATTAAATGCTGATCGATTACAGTGTCTCATTCTAACAACAAGATCATTATGGTCGCCTCTTTTTCTGCCACATATGCATCTGGTATATGCACTCATTCTTTTCCCTTCTCCAGTTTACTCAAAAAGGTATCCTTGGCCTTCTTTTAGTTTAAAATTGGATACTAATAGTTCCTTACCAATAAGCGAAT